>DATHNU010001019.1:0-13801 GCA_035485695.1 Reyranella sp.
TCGACCGCACGAACAGACGTTGCGAAAATTTTGTCATCCCGAGCGTAGCGAGGGACCTTTCGCGATGCCCAAGGGTCCCTCGCTACGCTCGGGACGACAACGGGTGCGTGGCTACGCCCGGCCGTAACCGCCGCCGCCGGATGTCTCCATAACGACGCGGTCGCCCTTGTACAGGCTTAGGTTCTCCTTGCCACGAAGTTCGCGGCTGCCGCCCGCGGCGTGGTGCAGCGTGACTCGGAAGGGTGCGCCGTTGCCGCCGCCTTGCAGGCCATAGGGCGGCACGATGCGGCGCTCGAACATGGTGGTGAGCGACATGCCGTCGGCCAGCACGGTGTAGGACCGCAGCAGGCCCGCGCCGCCCTTGTGTCGGCCAGCGCCGGCGGAGTTGGACCGCAGGCGCTGCTCGTCGACCCGGATCATGTACTCGGCTTCGACGATTTCGGCCGGCGTGTTCATGGTGTTGGTGAGGTGCACCCGCACCACGGGCACGCCGTCGCGATGGGCGCGCGCGCCTTCGCCGCCGCCATGGGTCTCGTAGAACGTGCCCATGGCGCCGTCGCGCCGCCGGCCGCCGAAGATCAGGATGCCCGCCGTCGTCGAGCCGCCCGCCGTCAGCCGCTCCGGCACCGCGGGCTCGAGAGCGCGCATGATGGCGTCGACGGCGCGGTTCGAGGTCTCGTGGTTGCCGCCGACCACCGGCTTGTCGATGGCGGGCTCGAACAGCGAGCCCGGGCGCGTCACCACCTCGAGCGTGCGGTAGCAACCGCCGTTGGGCTGGATCTCCGGGCCGGCGACTGCCTTGATGGCGTAGTAGACCGCGGCCATGGCGACGAAGGGCGTCGTGTTGAGCGGGCCGGCGACGGCATCGTCGCTGGCGCTGAAATCGAAGCGGGCGTGGTCGCCCTTGATCTCGATGCGCACCCGCACGCCCGCGGGCTGTCCGCCGGGGCCGTCGTCGTCGAGGAAATCCTCGCCCTCATAGACGCCGTCGGGCAGGCCCGCGATCGCCTCGCGCATCTGCGCCTCGGAAAGATCGTCCATACGGTCGAGCGCGTCACGGATCGTGGCGGCGCCATGCTCCTCGCAGAGCCGCACCAGCCGCGCCTCCGCCGCCCGCGTCGCCGCCATCTGGGCTAAAATGTCGCCCTCGCGCTCGGCCGGGCCGCGCAGGTTGGCGAGCAGGAAGTCGAGCTTCTCCTGGTCGACGCCTTGGGCGGTGAACAGGCGCAGCGGCGGGATGCGCACGCCCTCCTGCCAGGTCTCGGTGGCGGCGGCGAAATAGCTGCCCGCCCACGCGCCGCCGATATCGCCCCAATGGGCGAGACTCACGGCAAAGGCGAACAGCCTTCCTTCGAGGAAAATGGGCCGGATCGCCTTCACGTCGGGCAGATGGTTGCCGCCCACTTCCGGCAGGTTGAGGTACCAGACATCACCCGGCTTCAGGCGCTCGGCCGGCACGCGTTCGAGGAATTTCTTCACCGTGAAGCTCATGACGCCGAGATGGATCGGGATGTCGCGGCCCTGGGCGATCAGGTCGCCCTTGTGGTCGGTGAGGGCCGATGACAGGTCGCCCGCCTCGCGCAGCAGCGGCGAGCGCGCCGAGCGCATGACGACGAACGACATCTCCTCGGCCGCTGCCGTCAGCGCATGGCGGATGACTTCGACGGTGAAGGGATCGATCGAGTTCTTCATGAGCTGGCCCCTGAACTGGCCTCGTTGATCCAGAGATGACCCATCGCATCGGCGCGCAGGACGTAGCCGGGCGGCACGACGATCGTCGACCAGGCGTCTTCGACGATGGCCGGTCCGGCGATTTGAACGCCCGCAGGGAGGTGATCGCGATCGAAGCGTGGCGTCTGAAGCGGCGCCGACGGATCGAACCAGCAGCGGCTGATGCTCATCGGTTGCGGCGCACCGCCTTCCGCCGCGAACGGGCCAAAGGTGGTGCGGCGGCCGACCCCGGCGCGGAGGCGCAGGCTTTGCATCTCCCAATGCTCGTCGGTCGCGTAGCCATAGATGTCGTTGTGACGGCGGCGGAAATCGTGGCCCAAGGTGGCGAGATCGAGCGGATCGGCGAAGGGCACTTCGACGGCCGTGCTCTGGCCGACATAGCGCACCAGGGCGGTGCGCTCGACAGTGATCGCCCGGTCGTCATGGCCCTGGCGATGCAACGGGTCCATCAGGCCCTCCAGCATGCCGTCTTGCAGGCTAGCGAAACGGTCGGTGTCCCAGTGGGTGCTCAGCATGCGCACGGATTGCTGCTGGGTGTAGCTCATGTCGGCCACGATGCAGCCCAGCGCGGAGAAGCCGGACGAAAAGCGCGGCACGACGATCTCGCCAATGCCGAACTCGCGGGCGAGGCGGGCGGCATGCATGGGACCGGCGCCGCCGAAGGCCAGCAGCGTGCACTGGCGTCCGTCGACGCCGCGCTCCACGGTGACCCGCGCCAGCGCCCGCACCATCGTCGCATTGGCGACGCGTTGCACGCCCAGCGCCAGTTCAACGACGCTGACGCCCAAGCGCTGGGCGAGCGGCGACAGCGCCGCTTCCGCGGCGGCGACGTCGAGCGTGATGGCGCCGCCCAGCCGGCGCGTCGGATCGAGATAGCCCAGCACCGCATTGGCGTCGGTCACGGTGGGCCGCGTGCCGCCGCGGCCATAGGCGGCGGGGCCGGGCTCGGCGTCCGCACTCTCCGGTCCGATCGACAGGCCGCCGGTGCCCGATGTCACCAGAGAGCCGCCGCCGGCGCCGATCGATTCGACGGCGACCATGGGCTGGCGCACCGGCCGGCCGGCGAGCTTGGAATCGGTGGAGATCTCTGCCGCGCCGCCGGTGATCAGACAGACATCGGTGGTCGTGCCACCCATGTCGAAGCTCAGCACCTTGTCGAGGCCCAGCGAGGCGGCGACATGGGCCGCGGCGGAAACGCCGGCGGCCGGGCCCGACAGCGCCATCGCAAGTGGCCGCCGCGCGGCGACCTCGGGCGAGGCCATGCCGCCGGCCGAATGCATGACATGCAGGCGCGCGCCCTTCACCTCGCGCTGCAGGCGGTCGAGGTAGCGGGCGGCGATCGGCATGACGGAGGCGTTGAGCACCGTGGTCGCGGTGCGCTCGAATTCGCGCGTCTCGGGATTCACCTCGTGCGACAGCGAGACGAAAGGCAGCGCCGCCGCCAGCGCCTGGCCGATGGCGCGCTCATGCGCGGGGTTGGCATAGGCGTGGAAGAGCGAGACGGCGACGCTTTCCACGCCGCTCGCCTTCACCTTGGCCACGGCCTCGGCGATCGCGGCGCCGTCGGGCGCGAGCACGGCGGCGCCGGTGTGATCGACCCGCTCGGCCAGCCCGAAGCGGCGCTCCGGCGGGACCTGCGAGGGGCGGCGCGGCGGCAGGTCCAGGCGATAGAGATGCTGGCGGCCGCCGCGGCCGATATCGAGCACGTCCTCGAAGCCCGAGGTCGCCACCAAGGCGACCGGCTCGACCCGGTCCTCGACGATGGCGTTGGTGACCAGGGTCGTGCCGTGGATGAGATCGTCGACTTCCTCTGACGCCAGCTCGGCGGCAGCGAGGGCAGCGAGGATGCTCGCGACGGGATCGTTGCGCTGGGTCGGCACCTTGATCGACCGGACCTCGCCGGTCGACGGCAGCAGGGCCACCAGGTCGGTGAAGGTGCCGCCGATGTCGATGCCGACCTGCCAGCCGCTTTCCGGCATGACGGTCATGTCTTTGCCGGGAGCGCGCCACTCCAGTGGCGCTCATATATCGTTGTCCAAGACGAAGAATGCGCCACTGGAGCGGCGCGCTCCCGGCAATGACGTTTTCCGTCAGATCGGATCATGCCCCTACGCTCCCAGATAGGCTTCGCGCACCCGCGGATGGCGTGCCAGATCGCGCGCCGGACCGTCCAGCACGATGTGACCATTCTCGATCACGTAGGCGCGCTGTGCCACCTCCAAGGCGAGGACGGTATTCTGCTCCACGAGCAGGACGGTCACGCCCTTGGCGTTGATGCCGGCGATGCGTTCGTAGACTTCGGCCGACAGGCGCGGCGCCAGGCCGAGCGACGGCTCGTCGAGCAGCAGCATCCTGGGACGCGCCATCAGCGCCCGGCCGATGGCCAGCATCTGCTGTTCGCCGCCCGACAGCGACCAGCCGAGCTGCGCCGCGCGCTCCTTGAGCCGCGGGAACAGCGCGAAGACAGTGTCGAGGTCGCCGTCCGCGCTCATGCCGCGGCGGCGCCACACGGTCGTTGCGACATCGAGGTTCTCGCGCACGGTAAGGCCAGGAAAGATCCGCCGTCCTTCGGGCACGTGGGCAAGGCCGCGCTTGACCCGGCTCTCGGCCGAGCTGTTGGCTAAAAGTTCGCCCTCGAAGCGGATCGCGCCCGATTTGGGCCGGTGCAGGCCGGAGATGGTCCTGAGCAAGGTGGTCTTGCCGGCGCCATTGGCGCCCAGCAGCGCCACGACCTCGCCCTGGCCGACCTCGAGCGAGATGCCGTGCAGCGCGTCGATCGCGCCGTAGGCGACGGCGAGCTTTTCAACCCTCAGCATGCCGGTATCCGTGGCCCAGATAGGCTTCCAGCACCTTGGGATCGGCGCGTATTTCGGCCGGGCTGCCCTCGGCGATCTTCTCGCCGAAGCTGATCACGGCGATGCGGTCGGCGACGCGCATCACCAGGCCCATATTGTGCTCGACCAGCACCAGGGTGAGGCCCTGGGTGCGCAAGGACTCGAGGATGCCGCGCAGGCGCTCGACCTCGCCGGAGTTGAGACCGGCCGCCGGCTCGTCGAGCAGCAGCAGCTTGGGCTTGGACACCAGCGCGCGGGCGATCTCGACCATGCGCTGGCGGCCGTAGGGCAGGGCGCCGACCAGCCGATCGGCGTCGCCGGCGAGACCGAGGATCGCCAGCAGTTCGCCGGCGCGTCGGCGGATCTCGACCATGCGCGCGGCCGCGCCGCCGGCGATCGCCGACCACACCGACTGCGGCAGCAGATGGTGGGCGCCGACCAGAACATTCTCCATCACCGTGAGCCGCGGGAAGAGGCGGCCGTTCTGGAAGGTGCGCACCATGCCGGCGGAGGCAACGACATGGGCCGGCGCATCGGTGATGTCACGATCCTCGAAGCGCACCTTGCCGCCGGAACTCGCCAGGATGCCGGTCAGCACGTTGATCAGCGTGGTCTTGCCGGCGCCGTTGGGGCCGATGACCGAGAAGATGCGGCCGGCGGGAATCGCCAGCGACACCGACTGCACGGCACGCACGCCGCCGAAATTCTTCGACAGGCTGTCGATCGTGAGGATGGTGCCGTTCATCGCCCGGAGGCTTTCAGCCGGCGGCCGACGATGCCGGTCAGGCTCAACAGTCCCTTGGGCAGGAAGATCAGGATCAGCAGCATCAGTGCGCCAAACACGATCATGTAGGCGGTGCCGAGGTCGCGCATCAGCTCGGGCATGAAGGTGACGATGACGGCGCCGGCGATGCTGCCCAGGATCGAGCCTTCGCCGCCGATGATCAGCATGGCTAGATAGATGATCGAATGGCCGAGGTTGAAATCGTCGGGCGCCACGAAGTTGGCCATGTGCGCGAACAGCGCGCCCGACAGGCCGGCATAGACGGCGGAGAGGGCGAAGGCCTGCACCTTGATGCGGGTGACGCCCACCGAGGCGGCGCCGGTTGCGATCTCGTCGTCACGCACCGCGATCATGGCAAGGCCGATATGGGAATTGCGGATGCGCCAGGCGCACCAGGTCGCCGCCGCCAGCACGGCCCAGATGACATAGTAGTAGCGGTGGTCGGTGGCGAACGCCCAGCCGGGCAGAGCGAGCGGCGGGATGCCGGAGATGCCGTCGGTGCCGCCCATCATCGACTTCCAGTTGGTGGCGACGATGACGAAGGACACGTTGAAGCCCAGCGTCGCCAAAGCGAGGTAATGGCCTTTCAGGCGCAGCATCGGCAGGCCGATGACGACCGCAATGAATCCGGTGCCGATGACGGCGGCCGGAATCGACAGCCAGGGCGAGAGCCCGAACGTCGTCGACAGGATCGCCGTGATGTAGGCGCCGCAGCCGACGAAGCCCGCCTGTGCAAGGGTGATGAGGCCGGCGTAGCCGAAGGCGAAGTTGAGGCCGATGACTGCGATGGCCGAGATCAGCGCCAGGTTGAGGATGCGGATACCGTAGCCGCTGATGAAGGCGGGCAGCACCAGCGCCGCCAGGAAGACCGCGCAGGCGGCGAGCAGGGCGGTGCGGGGCTTCATGCGCGCTGGCCGATGCGTTCGCCGAAGATGCCCTGTGGGCGCACCAGCAGGAACAGGATCATCACCAGGAAGACCAGCCCGTCCTTGTAGGCGGACGAAATGTAGGCCGCGCCCAGCATCTCAGCCAGGCCGACCAAGATGCCGCCGACGATGGCGCCGGGGACGCTGGAAAAGCCGCCGATGATGATGGCCGCAAAGGCCTTTAGCGCGATCGGATCGCCCATGTTCACGTCGGCGAACCACATCGGCCCGACCAGGATGCCGGCGGCGCCGGTCAGCAGGCCGGCGATGATCCAGGTCAGCACGAACATGCGGTCGACGCCGATGCCCATCAGGCGCGCGGCGTCGCGATCCTGCGCCACCGCCCGCATGCGCGCGCCGACCGCGGTGCGGTAGATGAAGAGATAGAGCAGCGCGATCATCAGGAAGGCGACGACGATCACGAACAGCGCGTGCGCCGACAGCGCGGCGCCGAATACGTCGATCACCTGGCGCCCGAACGGCGAGCGCGGCCGGAAGGGCACCGAGCCCCAGGTCATCAGCGCGGCGTTCTGGATGACGATGCCGATCATCACCGTGCCGATGATGACGGTGACCACCGGCCGGTCCTGCAGCGGCCGGAAGACGACGGCGTAGAAGACGACGCCGAAGAACGCCATCGCCGCCAGCGCCAGCACGTAGGCGGGGCCAAGCGGCAGGCCCATCTGCAGGCTGGTGGTGACGCCCAGGAAGCAGCCGATCGCCACCATCTGGCCGGTGGCGAAATTCACCACGCCGGTCGCCTCGTTCACCATGATGAAGGCAAGACCCACCAGCGCGTAGACCGAGCCGACGGCAAGGCCGCTGACGATGAGCTGGACGAACTGCTGCAAGGAATTATTTCCGCGAGTTGGATTCACACATCGCGTCTGAAGCCCTCTCCGCCTTAGCTCATAGTCCCTCTCCCCCCGCGATGACGCGGGCGGAGAGGGCTCCCGATGCGGACTTGAGATGGGTGAGGCGCCGGCGCGGTCATCACGCCGTAATGGTGCGGATGAACACCGGGTCGCGGGTGCCGGGCTTGATCGAGAATACCGCCAGCGAATGGACCATGTTGCCGACATCGTCCGTCGTGAAGACGTTGGTGACGCCCTTGTAGTCCTTCACCAGTCTGAGCTCGTCGCGGATCTTGGTGCGGTCGGTGCCGACCTTGTCCATGACCTGCTTCATGATCCAGGCGCCATCATAGTAGCAGGAGCCGAAGGGATCGGGGTCGACCTTGAAGCGCTCCTTGAAGGTCTTGATGTAGGACGCGACGTCGGGCCCACGTTCCGGCGCCAAGTAGGCGTCCATCACGCCGTTGACATGGGCGAGCTCGTCGGGCGCGATCAGGTTGCGCGCGGCGGGCACCATGACGCCGGACGAGATGACCACCGGCAGGTCGATGCCCATCTCCTTCATCAGCTTCAGCACCAGCGCGCCATCCTTGCCGTAGCTGATGCAGATCAGGCAGTCGGCGCCGGCGTTCTTGAGCTTCTGCAGCTGCGCCGACATGTCGTTGTCGGTGAAGGCGTAGGCCTCCATGCCGACGACCTCTGCGCCGGCGGCCTTCACGACCTTCTCGGCGGCCACAGCACCCGGTTGGCCGAAGTCGTTCTGCACGAAGATGATGCCGATCTTCTTCTTGCCCAGCCCCTCGGTGGCGTGCTTGGCGAGCGCCAGTGCCTGCAGCCCGTCATGCGGGCGGATGCGGAAGAGCCACGGATTCTTCTTGAGATGCATGGCATCGCCGCCGCCGGCATACATGCCGGGGATCTGCGCCTTGGTGACTTCGGGTTCGGTGGCGAGGTTCTGCGTCGTGTAGCTCGACAGGAAGACCAGCGGCGGATCGATGTCGCGTACGACTTTGAGGTAGGCGTTGACCGCAACGCTGTTGGAATCCTTCACGTCCTCGAAGACGATTTTCAGCTTCTTGCCGGCGACGCCGCCCTTGGCGTTGATCTCGTCCTGCACCATCTGCAGCGAGAAATGATACTGCTGGCCCGAGACGTTGAACGGGCCGGTGATCGGCACCATCGCGCCCACCGCGACCTCGCCCGACTGGGCCGAGAGTCGCTGCGACCAGATGGTGAGACTCGCCGCGGCCGCGGCCCCTGCCATGGCCTTGCGGCGGCCGAAGAGACGCTTGTTTCCCATGATTGGCTCCCTTGTTCTTCCCCGCGCGTTCACCCCGGCGAACAGGTGGAAAACAAGCAATCGCCGCGCCAAGCCGGCTATGGTGGCGCGCCGCTTGCTTCTGTCTGCTCGCCTGCCTTGAAGGATTGCCACCTTGTCCCTGCCGCTGATAGACGTCCATACCCACATGTACCTGCCGCGCTACGTTGCCCTGCTGCGCGCGCGCCAGAAGGTCCCGCGTATCGTTTCGCGTGCCGGAGGTGATCGCCTGGTCATCCTGCCCGACGAGGAAGCCGACACCTCGACTTCGGCCGGCCGTCCGATCGGCGGCGAGTTCCACGAGGTGAGTCGGAAGCTGGCGTTCATGGACCATCATGGCATCGCCGTTTCGGTCATAAGCTCGGCCAATCCCTGGATCGACTTCGTCGAGCCGGAAGAGGCGCCGGCGCTGGCGGCCCAGCTCAACGACGATCTCGAGGCGATCTGCGCTTCCTCTGCCGGCCGGCTTCTGGGCTTCGGCGTGCTGGCGCTGCAGCGACCGGAAACCTGCGCCGCCGAGCTGAGGCGCATCGCCGGTCATCCACACATGCGCGGAGTCATCATCGGCTCGGCAGGGCGAGGGAAGGGGCTCGACGACCCGGCTTTCGAGCCGATCTGGAAGGCGGCGGCCGATGCTGGCCTCTTCGTCTTCATCCACCCGCACTACGGCATAGGCCACGGCCTCTTTCCCGACACCGGCCATTCGTTGATGCTGGCGCTGGGCTTCACCTTCGAGACGTCGATCGCCGTTTCGCTGCTCATCCTGCGTGGTGCGCTCGAGCGTCATCCCGGACTGAAGCTCTTGATCGCCCATGCCGGCGGCACGCTGCCCTACCTCGCCGGGCGCCTCGATTCCTGCGTGAAGAACGACATCTCCAAGGATTTCGGCCTCCCGCATCCGCCCAGCCACTACCTGCGCCAATGCTGGTACGATTCGATTGCCTATCATGGGCCCGCTCTTGCCGCCCTGGAGGCCTTCGCCGATCCGGCCAAAATCATGTTTGGCACGGATCATCCGTTCTTCCGGCCGCACGTGACCGATGACGTGCTCGACAAGACGACCTGGCCGTCGCCCGAGGAGAACCTGCAGGCGCTGTCGTCGCTCGCCGAGGGTCGCCGGCAGGCCATTGCTTATGAAAATGGCCTCGCGGCCTTCGGCATCGCGTTACCTTAGAGTCTGACCACGCACATGCGTGCCGCGCAGGCCACCTGAGCGCGAGAAGGACCCCGCCTCGTTTGCCACGCCTGCTGTCCTGCCGATACGATGGTCGCCATCGCATTGGAGCAACCGCATGTCCTCTCCCAGCCTGGTGATTCGCAACGGCACCATCGTCGACGGGTCGGGCGGTGATCCCTATGAAGCCGACCTCGCCGTGATCGACGGCAAGATCTCGGCGATCGGCGGAGATATTGCCAAAGGGGCCGAGGAGATCGACGCGCGCGGCAAGCTGGTGACGCCGGGCTTCGTCGATGTGCACACGCACTACGACGCGCAGGTGACCTGGAGTGACCGGCTGTCGCCTTCGTCCTGGAACGGCGCCACGACCGTGCTGTTCGGCAATTGCGGCGTGGGATTCGCGCCGTGCCACGAGGACCAGCACGACATGCTGATCAACCTCATGGAAGGCGTGGAAGACATTCCCGAAGTCGTGCTGAGCGAGGGCCTGCCGTGGAACTGGCACAGCTTCCCGGATTTCCTCGATGCCATCGCCGCGCGGTCCTACGATGTCGACGTCGCAGCCCAAGTCCCCCATGCCGCCCTGCGCGTCTACGTGATGGGCGAGCGCGGCGCCAACCGCGAGCCCGCCACCGAGCAGGACCGCCAGCGCATGGCGCAACTCACCGCCGAAGGGCTGCGCGCCGGGGCGCTCGGCTTCTCAACGTCGCGCACGCTCAATCACCGCGCCGCCGACGGAAGGAGCATCCCGACCTTGCGCGCCGAGGAAGCCGAGCTGACCGCGATCGCCCATGCGATGCGCGAGGCCGGCACCGGCTGGATGCAGATCGTGTCGGACTTCGAGGATCAGGCGGGCGAGATTGGCCTGTTCCGCCAGCTGGCGAAGGAATCCAGCCGGCCCGTCACCATCAGCCTGCTGCAGCAGGACGGCCGCCCCGATGGCTGGCGCGAGCTGATGTCCCAGATCGACGAGGCCAACACCGAGGGACTGCGCATCACCGCCCAGGTGCGCTCCCGTCCGACCAGCGTGCTGCTGGGCTTCGAGCTCTCGCAGAACCCCTTCATGGGCCGGCCGAGCTACAAGAGCATCGCCCATCTGCCGTTTCCGGAACGCCTGGCCCAGCTGCGCCAGCCCGAATTTCGGGCCCGCATCCTGGCCGAGGCGTTCGAGGGCAGCTGGCGCGCCAAGCGGGTCGAGCGCTGGGATCGCATGTATCCGCTCGGCGATCCGCCGGACTACGAGCCCAAGGCCGAGAACAGCATAGCCGCCCGGGCGGCCCGGGAAGGCCGCTCGCCCGAAGAGGTGGCCTACGACCTGCTGCTCGAGCGCGACGGCAAGGCGATCCTCTATCTGCCCGTCACCAACTATGCCGGCGGCAACCTCGACGTCGTGCGAGAGATGATCGCCGCACCCAACACCCTGATCGGCTTGGGCGACGGCGGCGCCCATGTCGGCATCATGTGCGACGCCACCGCCACCACCTACACGCTGACGCACTGGACACGCGATCGGGCGCGCGGCTCGCTGTTTCCGGTGTCCTGGATCATCAAGCGGCTGACCTCAGATAACGCCGCGGCGATCGGGCTGAACGATCGCGGCCTGCTGCGAGTCGGCATGAAGGCCGACATCAACGTGCTCGATTACGACAAGCTGCGCCTTCGCCCGCCCGAGATCGCCTACGACCTGCCGGCCGGCGGCAAGCGGCTGCTGCAGCGGACGGACGGCATCGACGCCACCATCGTCTCCGGCGCCGTCGTCTATCGCCACGGAGAAGCGACCGGCGCGTTGCCGGGCCGGCTGGTGCGGGGCGCGCGCTGAGTCTTTGCTGGGAGCGCGCCACTCCGTGGCGCATCTTTGCCCAATACGGGAGCCTAAGAGCGCCACTGAAGTGGTGCGCTCCCAGCCACGATCAGCATTCGTGCGCGTAGTGGACGATCGTCAGGAACGGCGCAAGGCCGACGGAGCGCGCGAGGGCAATCGACGCCGTGTTGTGCTCCTCGACTTGATAGCGTGGCGCCAATCCGCGCCCGGCGAGTTCGGCGAGAGCAGTGCGGACGACGCGCGCCCCCAAGCCTTGCCGGCGATGCGACGGGGCGGTGACCACTCCGCCCACTTCCCATACCGGGCCGTAATTCTCGAACGCCAGGCAGGCCGACACTGCATCGCCGTCGCGCTCGAGCACGCAAGCGAAGGCTTTGCCGTCGTGAAGGAGCGGTTTTAACCAGGCCCGGTCGTGACCCTGGGTTTCAAACATCCGGAACGCCGCGTCGCCGGGGTCCGGCGTGACGCGAACGCCGGGGGACGGCTCTGATTTCCCGGCTGACGTGAAGGACACGAACGCGGTACGCCGCGTGACCGGAAATTGCGATTCGACGGCAGCCAGGTCGGCCTCGCTCGACAGCTTGAATATGATGCCGACGCGTTGCGGGACATGGGGCATCAGCGACGCCGTGAGCTCGGGATGGTCGCTGGAGATGAACGCGGCGATGGCCGCCTTCGGATAGGCCTGCCGGTCGTAGGGACTGACCGAGGTATCCAGAGCGACCAATGTGGCGGTACCCGCCGCGCCGGAAACCCGATGGACCTTTACATGCGCCGGGTAGGCCAGCAGCTGCTTCAGGAGGACGATGTGGCGAAGCGGGTCGCGGGCGAGCGCGTCCATGACGTCCGGGACAGTCGTAAGCGGGGTCATGGGGTCAGCGTGGAGGTCGCATCGCATGGCGCAAGAGACGTTCGCAAGTAGCACATTCCCGTGAAGGGCCGATGCCATTTAAGCTAGGGTCACTAGGATAACGACTGCCCACGACACATCGCAAAGGTCGGCACACCATGAAGGCTGCTTACATCGAGAAGTTCGGCGGACCGGAGGTCCTGAAATACGGCGATCTTCCCGATCCGATCGCAGGGGCGGGGCAGGTCGTCGTCGATACGGTGGCCGCGAGCGTCAACGGCGCCGATCCCAAGGTAGCGGCCGGCGACTACAAGCAGGCGACCTTCCCCGTGATCCTGGGGCGTGATTTCTCGGGCGTGATCAGCGCGCTTGGCGCTGGTGTCCAGGACCTGAAGATCGGCGACGAGGTGTTCGGCGTGCTGGAGGCCGGCCGCGACGGAACCTATTGCGAGAAAATTGCCGTCGGCGCGGCCATCGTCGCCAAGAAGCCGGCTGGGATGTCACATATCGACGCCGCGGCGCTGGCCCTCATCGGTCTTACCGCCCTGCGTTCGGTCGAGGACACGCTGAAGCTGAAATCCGGCGAGACCATCCTGATCCAGGGCGGGGCGGGCGGCGTGGCGGGTTTTGCGATCCAGCTCGCCAAGCACATCGGCGCGCGCGTCATCACCACCACAAGCACCGGCAATCTGGGCTTCGTGCGGGACCTCGGCGCCGATGAGGTGATCGACTACAAGACCACCGATTTCACCAAGGTCGTGAAGAATTGCGACGCGGTGTTCGACACCGTGGGCGGCGACGTCGCCGTGAAGTCCTTCGCGGTCCTCAAGCCGGGCGGACGTGCGGCGTTCATCGCCTCCGGCGCACAGGCGCCCAAGCCCGAGCGCAGCGACGTGGCCGCCTTGCGGCCGGCCGTCGGCCGCGACCGGCCGCCGCTCGAACGCATCGCCGAGCTCTATCGGTCAGGCGCCGTCCGCAAGCCGCATGTCACGCTCTATGATTTGTCGAAGGCCCAGGAGGCGTTGCGGGTCAGCGAGGCGCGCCACTTGAAGGGCAAGCTGGTGTTGAAGGTGCGATGAGGGGATTGCGCCGGCAGGAGCGCCTGTAAAGAGAACCTCACCCTGAGGAGCGGCCCGCAGGGCCGCGTCTCGAAGGGCGGGCAACGACATGACTGGTTCCCATCCTTCGAGACGCCGCGCTTCGCGCGGCTCCTCAGGATGAGGAGAGTGGCTGAATACAAGGTAAGGGAGGGAAGCGTGAAAGTAGGATTTATCGGCGTCGGCAACATGGGCGGCCCCATGTGCCGCAACATCGTCAAGCGCAGCAACCACCAGGTGACGGTGTTCGACCTGAACGCCGCGGCGCTCAAGACCTGCACCGATCTCGGCGCCACGGCCGCCAAGTCGGTGGCCGAGGTCACCAAGGGCGCCGACGTGGTGATGACGTCGCTCCCCATGCCCAAGGACGTCGAGGCTGTGACCCTGGGCGACAACGGCATCCTGGCC
>DATHNU010001020.1:0-3365 GCA_035485695.1 Reyranella sp.
CGTCGGCCCCTTCCCGCTCGACAACGAGGTCGACCCCGACATCATCAATGCCGGCAAGCAGACCGTGACCGAGCTCAAGGGCACGTCCTATTTCTCCTCGGCCGACAGCTTCGCCATGGTGCGCGGCGGCCATATCGACCTGTCCATCCTGGGCGCCATGGAAGTGGCGGAGAACGGCGACCTCGCCAACTGGATGATCCCCGGCAAGATGGTGAAAGGCATGGGCGGCGCGATGGATCTCGTGGCGGGCGTCCGCAAGGTCATCGTCACCATGGAGCATGTCTCCAAGGACGGCGCGTCGAAGCTTTTGCAGGAATGCACCCTGCCGCTCACCGGCAAGCGGGTGGTCGACATGGTGATCTCCGAGCTGGGCGTCTTCAGCGTCGACAAGACGGGCGACGGCGGCGTGACCTTGGTCGAGCTCGCCGATGGGGTCACGGTCGACGAGGTCAAGGCCAAGACCAAGGCCAAGCTCGCGATCGCGCCCGGGGTGAAGGAGAAGGTCGCCTAGACTCTTCCGGGACCGCGGGCCTCCAGGCCCGCTCATGATCTTTGCTGGGAGCGCGCCACTCCGTGGCGCTCATGGAGCGCGGACCTCCAGGTCCGCTCATGGGCTTCGTAATCCACGAAGATGCGCCACGGAGTGGCGCGCTCCCAGCAATGAGCGGACTCGGTCGGGGTAATCCCCGACCTGAGGAGGTTCGCGCTCCGAAGAGGAATTTCCGCCAATTTGCGCCGGTTTCCGCCGCGTCGCGCCGCCCTCGAAAACGGCCCTGTTTCCTGGGGATTCGAGGTTTCCGGCATTTCCGGCATTTCCGCCGCTCATTTTTCGCAACCGGCGTCGGCGGCAGCCAGCAAGGCCGGGTTGACCTCCCAGCGGCGCGCCGGCCGCCCGGCCCCCACGGAGAAGACGAGCAGCTTGGAGCGCAGCGCCCCGGCGGCGCACAGACGATCGAGCACGCGCTCGGTGCGGTCCGCGTCGAGGGAGCGGCGGAGCGCGCGGCGCCGCACATCCTCGCGCGAGACCTCGGCCGGGCGATGGGCTTTCAGCCATCGCACCACGCGGCGCGCGTGACGCTCGGTGTCGGTGGGGCCGACGCGATCGAACACCAGGCAGGCATGCGGCCGCAGATAGTCCGACCACAGGCGCACCGCGGCCTCCATCGACTCGAGGCCGATCTTGCCGGGCGCGCCGCCGACACCGCTGCCGGCCCAGGCGAGCAGCGCCAGCACGCCGGCCAGCCGCGCCACGGTACCGGAGCCCTTGCCCATCCAGTCGGCCTCCAGCCCCTCGGCGCGTTGCAGAAGGCCGTGCAGCTCGGCCAGGAAGGCGTTGAATGCCTTGGCCGCAGGGTCGTCGAGCGCGAGCACCAGGGGGTTCGCCGGCGAGCGCGCGACCTTGCCGATGCTGCGCAGCAGGTCGAGCGCCTGGTCATCGCGCGCCGCGCGGCGCGCGGCGATGGGGCGGAAGGCCGGCGGATCGGGCCAGCCATAGAGCAGCCGTGCCGCGAGCCCATCCTCGTCCTGGCGCGGGTTGCCCTTGCGCGCATCGTCCTGGCCGAGGGCCGCCATGAGCCGGTCGGGGTGGGTCGAGATCAGCACGCTCATCGGACAGTGTTCGTGCCGCGAGATATGGCGCGCGCCCTGCAGCACGACCGGACCCGCCTGCCAGGCCTCCAGCCAGCGCGATCGATCCTTGGCCATGCCGTCATCGAGGAAGGCGAGGCGGCCGGATGGCTCGTCACGCCATAGCATCACGCCGCGCGGCGCGGCGGCCAGCGCGTCGGCGAGTGTTTCGGCGGCGCCGTCGGCCAGGAGACAGAAGGGCTTCTCATCGGCGGCAGCGCCGTTGCCGAGTTCCTCCTGCAATGTCGCGAGCAAGGCGCGCACCGGCGCCAGCGCCGGCGACTTGCCGCTCGATGGGCGGCCGACCAGCGCCTGCCACAGCACCAGCGGCTCGGTCCAGGCGGGCGCGAGGCGGACGACGGCGCCGGCGCCGCTGAGGCCAGCCACCGCCGCCAGCAATGCTTGCGCGACGTAGGCGCTGGGCGCGCCCGCGCCGATGGCCGTGTCGGCGACCCAGCCGCGCCACGGCTGCGGCAACAGTTCCAGCGGGAAGGCCGGCGCCGCGCCGCGCCCGTCGTCGAACAGGGCGGCATCGACTTCGGGCCAGCCGCCGACGATGCGTGGCCCGTCCGGACCGGGTGGCGGCTGGACCGGCTCATAGCGCGGTTGGCTCTCTGAGCCAGGGTTGAGATCAGACATGACGAAAGCCCTTTCCTGTATAAGAAAGAACTTAAGTATTCTTCAAGTATTGTCAAGCATGAATTAAGGCTCACTAGATCGTTCGCCACAGCGGTCGCAGCGCGAGCAGCAGCGCCAGCCCGAGGGCGCCGGTGATCGCCGTCGCCTCCGGCGCCCCGATCCGGTCGGCGAGCCAGCCCAGCCACAGGAAGCCGAGCGGTCCGGTACCGATGCAGACCGACAGCACGCCCATGATGCGCGAGCGCATCTCGAGGGGCGCGGCGAGATAGACCAGCGTCGCCTGCAGGGTGGCGAAGGCGCCGCCCGCCAGTCCGGTCAGCAGCAGGGCGGCGGACGCGGGCACGACGCCGGGCGCCAACGCAAAGGCGATGATGGCGAGCTGGTAGAGCGCCACGCCGCCGACATAGCTCGCCGCGTGGAAGCGGGGCGCCAGCCGCCAGGCCAGCACCAGCGCGCCCGCGAACGCGCCGACGCCGTCGATACTGGTCAGCAGGCCGACGCCTTCGGGACCGAGCGCCAGCTGGTCGCGGCCGATCACCGGAATCATGCTGGTGAACGGCCAGCCGAAAATATTGAACACGACCGTGACGGCGAGGATGGCGGCGAGCCGGCGGTTGGCCAGGACGGTGGCAATGCCTTCGCGGACGCGGGCCAGCACGGGCTCGCCGTGCGACGCGGGTGTCCGGTGGCCGCGCACGGCGAGGGTGGCGCCCACGGTGAGGAGATAGAGACCGGCGCTTGCCAGGAAGGCGCCCTCGATGCCGCCCGCGACCAGCAGGACGCCGCCCAGGGTGGGGCCGATCATGCGGGCGACGTTCTGGGCCACAACGTCGAGCGCCATGGCCGTCGACATGCGCTCGCGGCCGACGCTGTCGCCCATCATGGTGCGCCGCAGCGGATTGTCGGTGAGCCAGCCGAAGCCGTTGACCAACGCGCCAACCGCCAGGTGCCAGACCTGCAAGGTGCCCAGCGCCGCAATCATCGCCAGCACGACCGATGTGAGCGCCAGCAAGGCCATCATGCCGGCCAGCATCAGGCGGCGGTCGAAGCGTTCGACGAAAGCGCCGAGGAAGGCGCCGAACAGGCCCATCGGCAGCAGC
>DATHNU010001021.1:0-4371 GCA_035485695.1 Reyranella sp.
GTCTCGATCGTGGAGGGGCACGTGACGCGCATGCAAAGCGTCCTTCTCGCCGGCTTTGCCATGGCGCTGGTAACGGCGCCGATAAGCTCGGCGACCGCACAGAAATCAGGCGGCATCCTGAAGATCTTCTTCTTCGACAGCCCGGCCACCATGTCGATCCACGAAGAATCGACGATCGCCGGCCAAGGGCCGATGATGGGGGTCTTCAACAATCTGGTCATGTACGACCAGAGCGTGCCGCAAAGCGGGATGAAGTCGATCGTACCCGACCTCGCCCGCGAATGGTCATGGGACGCGGCCGGGACCAACCTCACTTTCAAGTTGCGCCAGGGCGTCAAGTGGCATGACGGCAAGCCGTTCACCGCCCGCGACGTCAAGTGCACCTGGGATCTCCTGCAAGGCAAGGCGAGCGAGACGCTGCGCGTCAACCCGCGCAAGACCTGGTATGGCAACCTCGACACGGTGATCGCCAATGGCGACGACGAGGTGACGTTCAGGCTAAAGCGCCCGCAACCCGCTTTCATCGCGCTGCTCGCATCGGGGTTCTCGCCGGTCTATCCCTGCCATGTGCCGCCGCTCGAGATGCGGCGGCGCCCCATCGGCACCGGCCCGTTCAAGTTCGTCGAGTTCAAGCCCAACGAGTCGATCAAGGTCGCCCGCAACGCGGACTACTGGAAACCGGGACGGCCCTATCTCGACGGCATCGAGTACAAGATCATCAAGAACCAGTCGACCGGCGCGCTGGCCTTCGTCGCCGGCGAGGTCGACATGACATCGCCCTATTTCCTGCAGGTGCCCGTCCTGAAGGACATCAAGGAGCAGGCGCCGCAGGTCACCTGCGCGCTGGTGCCGAGCAACGTGCAGCGCAACGTCATCATCAATCGCGAGGCAGCGCCCTTCAACAATCCTGACCTGCGCCGGGCCGTGGCGCTGACCGTCGATCGCCGCGCCTTCATCGACACGCTGACGCAGGGCAAGGGCGATATCGGCGGTGCGCTGCTCGCCCCGCCCGAGGGGATCTGGGGCATGCCGGCGGAGCTGATGCAACAGCTGCCGGGCTACGATCCCGACGTGGCGAAAAATCGGACGGAGGCACGCAAGATCATGGAGGCATCGGGTTACAGCGCGGGCAACCGGCTGAAGCTCAAAGTCTCGACGCGCAACATCCCGCCCTACCGCGATCCGGCGGTGATTCTGATCGACCAGCTCAAGAAGATCTACATCGACGCCGAGCTCGAGCCGCTCGACACCACCGCGTGGTATCCGAGGGTCAGGCGCAAGGACTACACGATCGGCGCCAACCTCACCGGCAACGGCATCGACGACCCCGACCAGGCATTCTATGAGAATTATGCCTGCGGCTCGGAAAGCAACTACGACGGCTACTGCAACCCCGAGATCGACAAATTGTTCGACCAGCAGTCGATGGAGGCCGACCAGGACAAGCGAAGGAAACTGGTCTGGGACATCGAGCGCCGCCTGGCCGAAGACGTCGCCCGGCCGGTGCTCTATCACAACCGCTCAGGGACCTGCTGGCAGCCCTACGTCAAGAACTACGTGCCGATGATCAACAGCATCTACAACGGACTGCGGATGGAAGATGTGTGGCTGGACAAGTGAGCCCAGGCGAAGAGCGGAACGTCATGCAGGCGGCGCCGGCGGCATGCTTGCAACGAGACGAATGCCGCCGAGACTGCCGCTGTCGTAAAGCTGGGCAATGACGGCGTAGAATTTCTCGTGGGCCAGATAGGCCCCTTCACCGTGAACGCCGGCATACGCCGCGCGGTTCTGCCGCCAGGTGCTGAGTCGCTCGGCGGCGTACGGCGCCCAGTCGCTCGTGAGGTCCGTCGTGGCGACCTCCGCGAAACCCGCGGAGCGTAGATCGGCCGCATAGTCCTCCGGGCTGGTCACCGTGATGCCGTAAACGACGCCGCGCAGATCGGCCAAGTCGCGCGGCGCGAAGGGCGCGCGCTGGCAAAGATCCTCGACATAGCATTGGCCGCGGGCCCGCAGCGCGCGGGCAAGCCTGGCGAACAAGCGGGGACGGTCGGAAATGTGCAGAATGGCAAGCCAGCTCACGAAGGCGTCGAATCCCGCGAGCGGCAGCGGGTACGTGAGCGCATCGCCGCAGAGATGCGTCACCTGCGCCGCGAGACCGGAGCGGCGGGTCAGATCGACGCCGATCTCATGCAACTCCGGCTGCAGCTCCAGCGCCGTGACGTGGCATCCTGTGATGTGGGCAAGGTAACGGGCGGGGCCGCCAATACCGGATCCAATGTCGAGCACACGGCTCGCGGGTCCAAGCCGGAGTACGTTGGCCGCCGCACGAATGGCGTCGATACCATGATAGTGCCATTGATCGATGGCAAAGAGCTGCTCCGGCCGAATGGCATCGTCGCGGCCGATGCCGAGCGCGGCCAACGCCTTCTCGACGCGCTCCAGGTGCGTGTAGAGCGGCATCGAACTGATCGTCGTTGGGTCACTCATGCTCCGGTCTCCTCGAACTCGCCACCGCGGCCGCGGCCGTAGCCATCTCTGGCACACGAATTGTTCCTTTGTCAGCAGCCCGGCAAAAGCCGAGCTCGTGCGGACGTGGCCTCCGTCGCGTCCATGCCGGGGGGCCCACTGGCTGCCACCGGTCGCACAGGTTTCAGATCAAGGTGCCGTGGACTGAATCAGTGTGAGCACCCGCCGTCCCAACAGCGTGGCGGGGTCGGCAAGATCCAGGATGACATCGAAGTGATTGCGGGCGGCGCACTCGAATTCGACGCAGTCAGTGCCGGCTTCCTGCAGTGCCTGGGCGAAGCTCCGGCTTTGGCGCTTGAACTGATCGGTTTCGTTCTCCCCCCAACAGACAAGGCTTGGCGGGAAGCCCGTCAAGGGCAGGTGCCGAGGGCTATTGCGCGCGGCCGCGGCCGGATCGAGGGCCAGCGCCACGTCGATCGACGTGCCGATCAGCGGTTCGAGCTCGTAGATGCCCGACACCAGCACAGCGCCTTTCACCGGGCTCATGCTGAGCGCGCCAACCGGCAGTGGAAGAGCCGTCATGGCCGCCAAATGCGCACCGGCCGAACTGCCGGCAACGACGAGCCGGCCAGGATCGATCCCCATCGTGTGGCCAAAGCGCCCCAACCAGCCGACAGCGGCGCGGCACTCGGCGACGATGTCGGAGAGCGTGGCGGCTGGCGCCAGGGTATAGCCGACAGCGACATAGGCAATGCCGTGCGCCAGGCACTGCGGAGCCGCGAAGGCGGAGTCCTCCTTCGAAAGCTCCTGCCAATAGCCGCCATGAAAGAACACCAGAACGGGGGGCTTGGCCACGCCGGAGGGCACGAACAAATCGAGCGTTTGCTGCTCCGTTGTCCCGTAACGGACGGTCACTGGAACATGAGACCGCCGTACGGCCGCACTCAAATCGGCATAAGCCCGGATATAGGGCTGGTAATTGCCGCCGATGCAGGAGCTGGGCGAATACTCGCGCTCGCGATCTTCAAGGGAAAGCTTTTGCCAGTCGGTCGGCAAGTGACGCCTAAAGGTCCGTGCGCAGCCGCCAGAGCTCGGGGAACAGCACGACGTCGAGCATCTTGCGCAGGTAGCCCACGCCGCCGGTGCCGCCGGTACCGCGCTTGAGGCCGATCAGCCGCTCGACCGTGGTGACGTGGCGAAAGCGCCATACGCGGAATGTGTCCTCGAGGTCCATCAGCTCTTCGCCCAGCTGGTAGAGATCCCAATGAGCCTGCGGCTGGCGATACGCCACCAGCCAGGCCTGCTCGACCTCGTCGCTGTCGACATAAGGCTGGGTCCAGTCGCGCTGCACATGGCTGGTGGGAACCGGCAGTCCGCGGCGGGCCAGCACGCGCAACGCCTCGTCGTAGAGCGAGGGCGCTTCGTAGGCCGCGCGCACCCGGGCCAGCAGGTCGGGTCGATGCTCGTGCGGCTTCAGCATGATCGGGTTCTTGTTGCCGAGCGTATATTCGATGCAGCGGTACTGGTAGCTCTGAAAGCCGCTGGACGCGCCGAGATACGGACGAATGGCCGTATATTCCGGCGGCGTCATCGTGGCCAAGACATCCCAGGCCTGCACCAGTTGCTCGAGGATACGCGACACCCGCGCCAGCATCTTGAAGGCGCTGCCCAGTTCGTCCGCCGCGATGCACCGCTTGGCGCCGGTGAGTTCGTGCAACATCAGCTTCATCCAGAGTTCGCTGGTCTGGTGCTGGATGATGAACAGCATCTCGTCATGGGCAGGGGATAGCGGCTTTTGGGCGCCGAGAAGCACGTCGAGCTGCAGGTAGTCGCTGTAGCTCATGGAATGACTGAGATCGAGCTTGGCCTTCTCGTCCTGGACGATCTGCTCGGGCGATGGCGGCT
>DATHNU010001022.1:0-3851 GCA_035485695.1 Reyranella sp.
ATGGTCGGCGTGGACGTGGGTTTCGAGCGTCCACTGGAGCTTGAGGCCCAGTTCGCTGATCAGGGCGGCGTCGCGGCGGACCTGCTCGAACACCGGATCGATCAGCACCGCCTCGCCCGACGTCGAGCAGCCCAGCAGGTATGTATAGGTCGACGACGTCGGATCGAAGAGCTGGCGGAAGACGAGCATGGATCGTTCTTTGCTGGGGGCGCGCCACTCCAGTGGCGCGTCATTTTACATTGTTGCGAACGAAGACGCGCCACTGGAGTGGCGCGCCCCCAGCCCCGACATCCCGCCTACGCGCTGGCCTTGTCGAGTGCTGCGACCGATTCGGCGTCGAGCTTGAGCGCGGGCGCGGCGACCAGCGTCTTGAGCTGCTCGAGACTGGTGGCGCTCACGATCGGCGCCGTGATCGACTTCCTCTGCATCAACCAGGCGAGCGCCACGGTGACGTTGCTGGCATTGTGCTTCTTGCCCGCCGCGTCGAGCGCCTTCAGGACAGCCAGGCCCTTGTCATTGAGGTACTTCTTCAGGCCCGGACCGCGCGGGCTCTTGCCGAGGTCGGCCTCCGAGCGGTACTTGCCGCTCAGGAACCCAGCCGCCAGCGGCCAGTAGGGAATGACGCCGATCCCCTGCTTGACGCACTCGTCCTCCAGGGCGCCTTCGAACAGGGGACGCTCCAGCAGATTGTAGTGCGGCTGCAGGCTCACATAGCTGGGCAGGCCCTTGTCCTTGGCGATCTTGGCGGCCTCGGCGAGCCGCGGCGCCTCGAAATTGGAGGCGCCGATGTGGTGGATCTTGCCCTCCTTGATCAGCTCGCCGTAGGTCGACAGCGTCTCCTCCTGCGGCGTGTCCTTGTCGTCGCGATGCGACTGGAAGAGATCGATGCGGTCGGTGTTGAGCCGCTTCAGCGAGGCGTCGACCGACTTCTTGATGTGGGCGCGCGACAGGCCCTGGCCTTCGTTCGGCATGTCCATGCCGCACTTGGTGGCGATCAGCACCTTGTCGCGCTTCTTCGGGTCTTTCTTGAACCAGCTGCCGATCACCACCTCCGATTCGCCGCCCTTGTGGCCCGGCGCCCAGCGCGAATAGACGTCGGCGGTGTCGACGAAGGTGAATCCGGCATCGACGAAGGCGTCGAGCAGCTTGTGCGACGTGGCCTCGTCGGCCGTCCAGCCGAATATATTGCCGCCGAAGGCGATGGGGGCGAATTCCAGGCCGGACCGGCCGAGCTTGCGTTTTTCCACGGTGCTTCTCCTCTGAAGACGATGTCGGTGTTATTCGGCGGCCTTGGCGGGCGCGGTTTGCGGCAACGAAGCCTCCGCAGCCTCAGCCGGTGGTGACGGTGCGACGGTTGGGGCCACGGCCGGCGGTGACGGTGCAACAGGCGGGGCGGCGATGGCAAACGGATAATTCGGCGTCGCGAACTGGATGCCGAGCGCGGGGAAGGTCTCGTACATGCGTCGGATCGCCATGCGCTGGACCGTGCTGGGATTCTTGGGCCGTGCCATGAACTTGAAGCGCACGATCAGCGAGTTGTCCTTGATGTCGACGACGCCCTGCATCTTGAGCGGCTGCATCAGGATCGGCTTGAAGAGCGGCTCCTCCATCATGTCGGTGCCCAGTTTCTTCACCGTCCTGCGCAGCAGCTCGACGTCGGTGCCGTGCACGAAGGCGAGATTGAACTTCACCACCGTCCAGTCGCGGCTGAAGTTGGTGATGTGGCCGACCTGGCCGAACGGCACGATGTGAAGCTGGCCGTTCTGGTGCCTGAGCTTCAGCGAGCGCACGCTGAAGCCTTCGACCGTGCCCTTGACCTTGCTGCAGTCGACGTATTCGCCGATGCGGAAGGAATCCTCGGCCAGGAAGAACATACCCGACACGATGTCGCGCACCAGCGACTGGCTGCCGAACGACACGGCCAGGCCGAACACCGAGGCGCCGGCGATCAGCGGCGTGATGTTGACGCCCAGTTCCGACAGCACCAGCAGGCCGCCGACCACGACGATGACGGCGCCGGCGATGGCGCGCAGCAGCGGCATCAGGGTGCGCAGCCGCGAGGCGGCGATCTTGGCGTCGTCCTCGGCCTCGGCGGTAGCGTCGGCCGAGGGCAGAGGATTCGAGGCGATGTAGGAATCCATGCGGAACTTCACGAACCGCCAGAAGGCATAGATCACCACGGCACTCACCGCGGCGAGCTTGGCGCCGCGGTCGTGCGGCAGCCATTCTTCCGGCGTCATGGCGCCCAGTACGCGCACCATCAGGGCGTCGGCGATCAGGATGATGACATAGAGCCTCGCCACCAGGCGCAGGCAGTCGGCCACCACGTCGCCGGCCATCGGCAGCTCCGACATGATGTGGCGCGTGATGCGGTGCATCAGGGTCTCGAACAGAAGCAGCGTGATCAGCGCCGATTCGATGGCGGCGAGGCCGCGTGAGGCGGTGTTGCTGTCGGTCAGCGCGGCATAGATCGCCGCCATCCCCATCAGGCCGTAGAAGATCAGTCCGAACACCCACCAGTGGCGCGCCGTGTCGAGCTTCAGCCGGTAGCCGATCTTGCGCTCCGAGACCATGGCCGACAGCCAGGCCGTCATCTCGTTGCGCCAGTGCCAGACCACCCACAGCAGGCCGGCGGAGATCAGCGGCGCGTAGAGGATGATGGCCGCCCCGGTGACTTCGCGGCTGGCGCCCGTCGTCTCGAGCGCGCGGGCGACATGGCCACCGATCAGCGGCAGGACGATCACCCAGTTCAGCGCCACCAAGAGGCCGCGCGCCGCGGCATCGTCGACCGGCGCGATACGGCCCTCCGGCGTGCCGGGCCGGAGCCAGGCGCGAAACAGCAGGTTGAACGAGCGCCAGTAGAGCAGCGCATGGAAGATCTCCTGGCCGAGCTTGCCGCCGACGCCCTGGGGGTTGCCGATCCGGGCAAGCACGAGGCGGGCGGCGACCACGAGCGCCAGCAACGCCACCACATCGAGCAGCACGGCCAGCCCGAAGGCGCGCAGCGGCGAGTGGCCAACCAGGCGGTCGAAGCTGTTGAGCCGCGCCCGGCTCAGCAGCAGCCGTGCGATGTATTCCGCGGCCAGGCCGGCCACCACGATGCCCAGCACCAGGAGCGCGGTCCGGCCGCCCACGATGTCGGGCAGGTTGGCCAGATGCCGGCCCAGCGCGGGGAGCTGGTTCAGCGTGAATTCCAGCCGCTCGCTCAGGAGCGTGAGGAACGATCCCGTGGCGCCTTCGGCGCTGAAGGCGGTCCGGGCCGCGGCCGCGCCGGCCCACGCCGTGGCGAAACCGCCCAGCGCTGCTGCCCTGGCGAACCTTGACCGTGTCATCGTTCTTTCCCCGCGCGATAGACGGCAAACCCTAGGCCAAATAGTCCGAAGCCGCCAGACGACGGGCCATGGGCTGCTCGGCGAAATTCACATAAAGGGCGACACCGGCGCGCGGTGGCGCGCACTGGACCACAGCGCGACCATGGCATTATCGTTGCTCCTTGTAGCCTCGTGTAAGGAGTACCCATGGCCACCGAGACCATTCCCATCATCGACCTCGGCCCGTTCCTCGCCGGCGAGGAAGGCGCGCTCGACCGCACGGCCAAAGAACTGCGCTTTGCGCTGACCGAGATAGGCTTCTACTTCATCGCCAATCACGGTGTGCCGCGGGAAAAGATCCGGGGCGTGTTCGACCAGGTGAAGCGCTTCCACGAGCAACCGGTCGAAAAGAAGCTCGAGCTCAAGATCGACATCAACAGCACCGGCTACCTGCCGCTGCGCGGCAATACGCTGCGTACCTCGACGATCCAGACCGGCACCAAGCCCAATCTCAACGAGGCCTTCTTCGTCAAGCGCGAG
>DATHNU010001023.1:0-6097 GCA_035485695.1 Reyranella sp.
AGTTGCGACGGTCGCGCGCCGCCGGCCGGTGAAGGATTCGTGGACATCCGCGCGGCACTCCATTCACGCTAGATCGAGATCATGCCGGTCGCGAGGCTGTAGAGGCCGACGATTGCCGCGACGACGACGACCCCGAAGATGAGCCATTCGACAGGCGTAAAGACCGTTTTACTTTGCTCGCGTTTCGCGATGATGAACAGGATGGTGCCCGGCGCGTAGAGCAGGGCAGACAGCAGGATGAACTTCGCACCACCTGCATAAAGCATGCCGGCGGCGTAAACCGTCGCGATCGCGCCGCGCGTCCAGTCGACGCTGCGGCCGCGGCCGCCGGCGGCGTAGGTCTCTCCCGTCCAGGCGAGCTTCAGCCCGTAGGCGGCGACGAACAGGTAGGGAATCAACGTCATGGCGCTCGTCATCTTGAGCGCCATGGTGAAGGCGTACTCGGCGAAGAAGGAGACGATCAGGAAGAGCTGGATGACTCCATTGGTGAGCCACAAGGCGGCGGCGGGCGCCTTGTTCTCGTTCTCGCGCGCGAGGAAGGACGGCATCGTGCGATTTTGCGCGGCCGAGAACACGACCTCCGCGGCCAGGAGCGACCATGACAGGTAATTGCCGAGGACGGAGATCAGCAGGCCGACGCTGATGAAGACTTTGCCCCATGGCCCGACAATGGCTTCCATGACGCCGGCCATCGAGGGCGACGACAGCGCCGCCAGGTCCGGCCGCAGCATCACGCCATATGACAGCATTGTCACAAGGATGAGCAGGCAGAGCACGCCGAGGAAGCCCAGCACCGTTGCGACGCCGACATCGTTGCGGTTCTTGGCATAGCGCGAATAGACGCTGGCGCCCTCGATCCCGACGAACAGGAACACCGTCACCAGCATCGAGCTGCGCGCCTGGTTCGCCACGTTGCTGAAGCTGGGTTCCTCGCCGCCCCAGAAATTCAGGGCAAAGAGATCGGCCCTGAACGCGGCGATGGCGACGAAGATGAAAAGCGCGATCGGCACGATCTTGGCGACGGTCGCGATCGTGTTGATCGCCGCCGCCTCCTTGATGCCGCGCAGGACCATGAAATGCACGGCCCACAGCAGGAGGGAGGCGGTGACGATGGCGGTGACCGTGGTGCCATCACCGAACACCGGGAAGAACAGGCCCAGCGTCGCCTTGATCAGGATGAGGCAGGCAACATCGGCAAGGCAGGCGCCGATCCAGTAGCCGACCGCCGAGACGAAGCCGGGATACTCGCCGAAGCCCGCCTTGGCGTAGGCGTAGATGCCGGCGTCCAGCTCGGGCTTGCGCCGGGCCAGCGTCTGGAAGACGAAGGCCAGCATCAGCATGCCGACGCCCGCGATTGCCCAGGCGATCAGCGCGCCCAGCCCGCCGGTCGCCCGGCCAAACGCCGAGGGCAGGGCAAAGATGCCGGAGCCGATCATCGAGCCCACCACGAGGGCGATGAGGGCGCGCAGCGATAGCTTCTGTTCCGCTGAAGTCGTCATGGCCCTGCCCCGACGTGGAAACTGTCCAGTAGCATCGGCGAGACAATGTACCACCCTGCGTTCATCTGGTCGCTTTGAATGATGGGTCCACTCGCGCATATTAGAGGCGGTGAAGCGCGCTTTGATTGGCACCCAGTCCCAGGACCATGCCGAGCGTCCCAAAACGCGCGCGTGGCTCACGATGGCGAATTGACGGGATCGCAATGACAGCCAGGTTGTTCAGGATTCTCAGGCGCGTGCTGGTGCTGCTGATCGTGGTCGCGGCGACCCTCCTTGCGGTGCGCGCCTGGGATTCGCAGCGCGGACCGGATCTCGAGCTGTGGCACACCTATGTGCCGCACGACATGCACGCCGACCAGATCGACAAGAGCGATTGGGCGGCCTGGCTCAAGGCCGAAGACGCGGTCTTCCGCGGCGTGCGGGCCGAAGTCACCGACAAGCTCGACGCCGAGGCCAAGGTTCCGGGCAACCGCTACTACGATGGCAGCCCGATCTATCCCGGCCATTTCGCACAGGACTGGAATCGCTCCTACATCCTCGCGCCCGACGGGCCGCCGGTCGGCGCCGTCGTCCTGCTGCACGGGCTGACCGATTCGCCCTACAGCCTGCGCCACATCGCGCGCCGCTATCGCGACGAAGGCTTTGTTGCCGTGGCGATCCGCATGCCTGCGCACGGCACCGTTCCGGCGGCGTTGACCGACGTCGAATGGGAGGACTGGGATGCCGCCACGCGGCTAGCCGTGCGCGAGGCCGTGCGGCGGGCCGGCTCTGGCAAGCCGCTGCACATCGTGGGCTTCTCCAATGGCGGCGCACTGGCGATGAAGTACGCCCTCGATGCTCTCGACAACAAGCAGCTGGCGCGACCCGATCGCCTCATCCTGATCTCGCCGATGATCGGCATCACGAGCTTCGCGCGCTTTGTCGGCATCGCCGCGCTGCCCGCGCTGCTGCCCGCCTTCGCCAAGGCGGCGTGGCTCGGCATCCTGCCCGAGTTCAATCCGTTCAAGTACAATTCGTTCCCCATCAACGGCGCCCGCCAATCGTACCGCCTGACGGCTGCGCTACAGAACCATATCGCGCGGGCCGGGCGCGACGGTCTTCTGGACCGCCTGCCGCCCGTCCTGACCTTCCAGTCCGTCGTCGACTTCACGGTGAGCACGCGGGCGATCATCACCGGGCTCTATTCCCTTTTGCCGGCGAACGGCAGCGAGCTGGTCCTGTTCGACATCAACCGGGGCGCCACCTTGGGCCCATTGCTGCGCACCGCCTCCGAGACCGTGCTGTCGCGCATCCTGGCCCCGCCGCCGCGCAAGTTCCGGACGGTGATCATCACCAACGCCTCGGCCGACACCTACAAGGTCGTCGAGAAGGTGACCGAGGCGGGCGCGGTGACCGAGCAGACGACCGAGCTCGCCTTGGCGTTCCCGCCCGGCATCTTTTCGCTGTCGCATGTCGCCCTGCCGTTCCCGATGAGCGACTCGCTCTATGGCATGGAGCCCGACAAGTCGGAGGATTTCGGCGTCAACCTCGGCGCCATTTCCCCGCGCGGCGAACGCGGCGTGCTTATCGTCAATCTCGACGCGCTGTTGCGCGTATCGTCCAATCCGTTTTTCCCTTATGTCCTGGGGCGGATCGACCAAGCCATCGCGGCGCCTGTGCACGCGAGCCCGTGACGCAGCGCTACTTCTTCGGCGGTGCCACGCCCGGCCGGTCCTTCAACCAGTCCTGCACGTAGAAGCGCAGGACGGCGATGCGGCCCACAGCGAGCAGCGGCGCGGCGAGGGCCACGCCCAGGGCGCCGAACAATGCGCCGAAGATCACGATCGCGAACAGCGTCCAGGCCGGCGCCACGTCCACCGAGCCCTTCTGGATCAACGGCGCGATCACGAAGCCTTCGAGTGTCTGGATCGTGAAGTAGATCGCCATCACCCAGGCCAGGGTCGAGAGGCCGAGCGGCATCGCGACAAGGGCGACAGGCAAGGCGGCAATCAACGGCCCGAGATAGGGAATGAAGTTCGCCGCGCCAGCCTGCAGTCCAAGCAGCACCGCGCCGGGCAGGCCGAGGAGGTGAAGCGTGATCGCCAGGACCACGGCGACGACGGCGCTGCGCACGAGCTGGCCCAGCAGCCAGCTGCGCAGCATCTGGCCCATCTCGTTCATGACCTCGCGAACGCGCGCGCGTGCCGTCACCGGCAGGAGGATGAGCAGGCCCTCGCGGTAGCCGCTGGGGTGACCGGCGAAGAACACGCCGAGGCAGACGATGACGATGGTGTTGATGACGACTGCATAGGCGCCGCTCACCGCGTACTGGACGTGCCCGAACAGCCGGCCGGGATCGGCAATCAAATGTGAAAGGTCCTGTCGGCCGCCGGGACCGAACAAATCGATGCCGAAGGTGTCCAGCTGTGCCTCGAGGATGCCGAGCTGCGTGTCCATCACCTTCATCAGCATCTGCGCCTGCGCCGGGAAGCGGACGACGCCCCAGCCGATCGCCAGGACGGCGAGTGACGCGAAAACCAGCGTGACCAGGGCGAAGCGCCAGGCCCGCGCGACCGGCAGGATGTGGCCAAGCCCGCGCGTGCAGGCGTCGAGCAAGGTCGCGAACAGGATGCCGGCGAACAGCAGCAGCAGGCTGGGCGCGGTGTAGAGGACGAGGGCGAGGCCGACCGCGACCGCAAGCACCGTCAGCGGCAGGGCGAGCACGCGACTCCAGACCGGCCCGCTGGACGCGCCCGCGGGCGCTGCTGCCGGCATCGAGGCCGGCACGGAGGATGGCGCCTCTGGCGTCATGGGTCTGACATTCCCTCGAATGGTCGGTTCGCCGGACGGCTGGCGATTGCGCCATCCCTGAGCTATTGTATCCCAGGTTGCGGGGCACGGCGACTTTGCCAGCTTGCCGACAGTCCCAGTTTGCCGACAGTCCAAGGGCGAGCCCGTCGAACGGGGGGTTGGACATGAGCACCGAATATGCCGGACGCGCAGAACGGCTTCACACGGCCGAAGTGTTTCGTGACAAATGGGTCTGGCTCGTTCTCCTGGGCAGCGTGTTGATCGTAGCGGGCGCCGCGGCGATCCTGCTCCCCGCAGTTTCAGAGATCGCCGCGAGCAAGGTTTTAGGCACCGTTCTCATCATCAGCGGCATCCTGCAGATCATGCAGGCGGCCAAGATGCTGAACTGGATCGGCTTCCTGTGGCACATGCTGCTCGGCATCCTGGCCGCGATCGGCGGGGTACTGATCTACATGGATCCGTTTGCCGGAGTTATTGCGATCACGATCCTGATCGCGATCGTTTTCGCTTTTCACGGCGTGACGCAGATCGCCTTTGCGGTGAAAGTCCGCCGCCAAGCCGGATGGCACTGGTTCCTGGTGTCGGGCTGCATCGCCTTGCTGGCGAGCGTGCTGCTCGTGATGAAGCTTCCTTACAGTCACTCCTTCACGCCAGCGACGCTCGCCGGAGTTTCTCTTCTGTTCGCCGGCTGGGCCTATGTCGCCATTGCGCTGACGTCGCGGAGAGCGGCGCGGTAGGCCGATTGTGCGATTGCAGCAATGCAAGGATGGATGCCGGCAGCGTCCGGCAATGAACGAAAGAAGGAGTAAAGCAATGCTGGCGGGAACGGCGTGCGTCCTGGCGCTCGCAACCGCCGGCGTGGACGCGCGCTTGCCGACCGGGACGCCTTGATGGCGGTCTCACAACGAGGATCGAGGGGAGAAGCTCATGCTGTTCGATGGTGGTTTCACGTTCGCCAACTTTGTCGCCGATGCCTTTGCCATCTTCATGTTCATCCTGTGGTTCTGGCTGCTCATGACCGTCGCGAGCGACCTGTTCCGCCGCCATGACATATCCGGCTTCGGCAAGGTGCTTTGGGTGATCCTGCTCATCCTGCTGCCCTACATCGGCATCTTTGCCTACATCCTCACGCAGGGCCGCGGCATGGCCGAGCGCAACAAGGAGCAGGCCAAGCTGGCGCGCGAGCATTTGCGCCAGGCGGTTGGCTTCAGTGTTGCCGACGAGATCGAAAAGCTGGATCGGCTGAAGTCGACCAAGTCGATCTCAGACGACGAATACACGCGCCTGAGGGCGCAACTCGTGCAGTAGGGTCGCCGACACCAAGCGGCGCTGCAGCCCGCGCAAGGAGGATCTCCTCCTCGCGCGGACTGCAGTCGTCGTCTGGTGGCCTAAAGGCTGTCAGCCAGAACGCTTACTGCTGCGGCGGAGAGCTGGGATTCTCGTAGGTGATCCCGCCCGGGCAGGGCGTGCCGACATAGGTCATCTTGTCGGTCGACCAGGTTTCCGGGCCGCACGGCGCCGGCTTCTCGCCGTTCGTCGGGGCTTGCGCCTGGTCGGCGACGCCAGCGCTGTTACACGGCACGGTGACGTAGGTCATCTTGTCGGTCGACCAGGTCTCCATGCCGCAATTGGACGGCGCCGGTGCCGGCGCCGTGGTCTGGGCGTAAACAGCGGTCGCGCCCAAGGTCAGGGTAGCAAGTGCGATGAGTGTAGAGAGTGAACGAGTCATGAGGTGCCTCCTTCTCCCCCAAGCTCTATCAAATGCTTGTTCGCTGACAAAAGCCTTACCGCATTGATTCACCTGCAGA
>DATHNU010001024.1:0-3148 GCA_035485695.1 Reyranella sp.
GGGCCGACCACCGGCGCGATCGTGCAGGCGGCCCTGATCACCAAGGAGAAGGGCCCCAAGAGGGTCGGGCCGTTCATGGTGCCGAAGGCCATGTCGAGCACGGTGTCGGCCAACCTCGCCACCGCCTACAAGATCAAGGGGCTCAGCTATTCGATCAGCTCGGCCTGCTCGACCTCGGCCCATTGCATCGGCAACGCCGTCGAATGCATCCAGCTCGGCAAGGCCGACCGCATGTTCGCGGGGGGCGGCGAGGAACTCGACTGGACCCTGTCGGTGCTGTTCGACGCCATGGGCGCGATGTCGGCCAAGTACAACGACACGCCTGACCGGGCGAGCCGCGCCTACGACAAGGATCGCGACGGCTTCGTGATCTCCGGCGGCGGCGGCATTCTGGTGCTCGAGGACCTCGAAGTGGCCAGGGCGCGCGGCGCCAAGATCTACGCCGAGATCATCGGCTACGGCGCCACCTCCGACGGCGCCGACATGGTGGCACCGTCCGGCGAGGGTGCCGTGCGCTGCATGAAGCTCGCCATGGACGGCTTCCCGGGCGCGGCACGGCGCAATGCACCGGTCGATTACATCAACAGCCACGGCACCTCCACGCCGGTGGGCGACATCACCGAGCTCGACGCCATCCGCTCAGCCTTCGGCAACAACAGGCTGCCGTCTGTCAGCTCGACCAAGTCGCTGACCGGCCACAGCCAGGGCGCCACCGGCGCCCACGAGGCGGTCTACTCGCTGCTGATGCTGAAAGAGGATTTCGTCGCGGCCTCAGCCAACATCGAGACTCTCGATCCTGGCGTCGGCGACTATCCGATCGCGCGCCAGCGCATCGACCATGCCGGCCTCGAAACCGTGATGTCGAACAGCTTCGGTTTCGGCGGCACCAACGCCTGCCTGGTGTTCTCGCGCTACAACCACTGAGGGGGAACATGCCCGACGATCGTCCCCTCACCGCCGCCCCCGATGCGTCCGGCGGCGGTCCGGCAACGAGCGCGCCGACCACCCACACGCCTTCCAAGGCCATGAGCCTGCCCGAGGTGCCGAAGGTGATGGCCGGCAAGCGCGGGCTGATCATGGGCGTGGCCAATGAGCGCTCGATCGCCTGGGGCATCGCCCAGGCCCTGCATGCCGCGGGGGCCGAGATGGCCTTCACCTATCAAGGGGTGGCGTTCGGCAAGCGCGTGCTGCCGATGGTCGAGAAGATCGGGTGCAAGATCATCGAGGAAGCCGACGTCGAGAACGAGGAAAGCCTCGATCGCCTGTTCGCCCGGCTGAAGAAGGACTGGGGCCGGCTCGATTTCGTGGTGCACGCCATCGCCTTCTCCGACAAGGAGGAGCTCAAGGGCCGCTATGTCGACACGACCAAGGCCAACTTCCAGCGCAGCCTCACCATCTCCTGCTATTCCTTCACCGAGATCGCCCGCCGCGCGCTGCCGCTGATGACCGAAGGCGGCAGCCTGATCACGCTCACCTACGAGGGCGCCGTGCGGGTGATGCCGTCGTACAACGTCATGGGCGTGGCCAAGGCGGCGCTCGAGGCGAGCGTGCGTTATCTCGCGGCCGACCTCGGCCCGCAGGGCGTGCGAGTCAACGCCCTGTCGCCGGGGCCGATGCGCACCCTGGCCGGCGCGGTGATCGGCAGCGCCCGCTACGTCTATCGCGTGTCGCGCGAGGCCTCGCCACTTCGCCGCAATATTGAACTCACCGACGTGGGCGGCGCGGCGCTCTACCTGCTGTCCGACTTGAGCGCGGGCGTCACCGGCACCGTGCATTATGTCGATGCCGGCTATCATGCCATCGGCATGCCGCCCGCCGAAGCCAACGGCCAGAACGGCGAGTAACCACCTCTTGTTCGAATAAGAACGACCTCATCCTGAGGAGCCGCGCGAAGCGCGGCGTCTCGAAGGATGGGCAACAGCACGACTGGTCCCACCCTTCGAGACGCGGCCCCGCGGGCCGCTCCTCAGGGTGAGGCAAATTGAAAGCCCTCGACTTCAGCCGACAACGATATCCATTGTCGTCGCGAGCGCACCGGCTTCGAGGCCGGGTGCGGCGGACAATTTCATCTCGATGCGCTCGCGCTGGCGAGGATCGCGGATGGCGGCACGAAAAACGCCGTCGCGCTCATTGCCGGGCTCGCCGGCAATGTAGAACTGACTGGTCAACAGGCCGCCAGTGGCCGTCGCAACCTTGAAATGGATGTGCGGGGTGCGGCCGGGATAGGCCACAGGCTTCAACGCACGGAAACTGTAACGGCCGTCGGCAGCCGCCAACATGCGGCCGTAACCCTGGAAGGCCGAATCGCGCCGCTCGCGGCCGGGCTGGCGCGGATGGTCGTAGAGGCCTTGCGCATCGCACTGCCAGATCTCGACCAGCGCACCCTCGACCAGTTGGCCGTTGAGGTCGAGCACGCGGCCTTCGAGATGAAGGACCGTGCCCATCGCCTGCGCCGCCTGACCACGCACCTGGACCAGGTCGTTGTCCATGTCGGTCGGGAAAGCCGTTGGATAGAACGGTCCTTCGGTCTGCTGCGGCGTGGCGACCAGCCCGGCGGCGAGACTCGACCGAAGCGGCAGCAAACTCGCGCCGGCGGCGACGATCAAGGCTCGGCGGGACGGGTTCATCCGCCAAGTCTACCAACAAAAACGGCGGCCCGATGGCCGCCGTTTTCGTTACTTTTCGGTGACCTACTCGGCCGCCGGCGCGTCAGCCGCCGCTTCGCGAGGCTGCTGCGAGATATCCTCGCCGGTCTGCTGGTCGACCGCCTTCATGCTGAGCCGCACCTTGCCGCGATCGTCGACGCCCAGGACCTTGACCTTCACCTGGTCGCCTTCCTTGACCACGTCGTTGACCTTGGCAACGCGGCGCGGCGCCAATTCGGAGATGTGCACGAGGCCGTCGCGGGCGCCCAGGAAGTTCACGAAGGCGCCGAACTCGACGGTCTTCACGACCTTGCCGGTATAGATCACGCCCACTTCCGGCTCGGCCACGATGCCCTTGATCCAGTCGATGGCGGCCTGACCTGCCTTGGCGTCGACCGCCGCGACTTTGATCGTGCCGTCGTCCTCGATGTCGATCTTGGTGCCGGTGGTCTCGGTGATCTCGCGGATCACCTTGCCGCCGGTGCCGATCACTTCGCGGATCT
>DATHNU010001025.1:0-4457 GCA_035485695.1 Reyranella sp.
TCCACCATGCCCTGCTTGATCACGGCGCATTCGGTGCGCGCGATGCCCTGTGTCGCGCCGCCGCTCACGATGGCATGGCGAAAGAAACGGCGCTGCCAGAGATCGACGGCGGCCGCGATCACCTCGTCGACGCCGTGGCGCCCGCCGAACACGAACAGCAGGTCGGCCGGCCTGAGCGGCGTCGAGATCAGATGTTCGGCGTTGATCCGCGCGATCTCGGCGTCGCTCGGCAAATCATTCAATTCAGGAACTCGGCGATCACGAGATGATTGTCCTTCACCGGCCAGGTCCGGGTGGGGATGGTCTCGTTGTTGAACACCGCCATCACCGTGCGCGGCTGGGCATCGAACGAAAGCTTGCCCACCGAGACGCCGGGCACGCCGTCGTTGATGCCGGGCGGCACCTTGCCGTCGAGGCTGAACTTGTCGCGGCCGACGCCGAAATAGCCGCGCGGCCGGCTCATGCTGACGATGGCGGCCTGCGCCTCGTCGCCCTTGGCGAAGATGCCGGGGCGCAGATGCACCACATCGCTCGAGCGCAGGAACGGCGAGCGGTAGGTGTGGGTGACGGGTTGCGCCGCCATGGTGAGCACGAACTCGTAATAGGCGTCGGAGCGGCCGACGAAGGGACCCCACACGCCGTCCTCGCCGGTGGTCTTGCGATGCATCGCCACGGCGCTCTTGCGCTCGCCGGTCTTGCCGTCGACCTCGAAGATGTCGACCTCGGCGCCGGCAACCGGGAGGTTGGTGTAGCTACCCTCGGCGATGCCGGTGACCTTGCCGTTCAGCACCGGCAGCGGTTCCTGGGCGATGAACATGCTGGCCGGCGCCTTGCCGGCGATGAAGTCGTACATGGCGGCGAAGGCCAGCTTGTTGAACGCCGTCTCGCGATGATCCAGCCCGTCGAGGATCACGTTGCGGGCGCCGCGCAGCTCCGAGGCGTCGTAGCTCACACCGGTGGGCTTGCCCGGCGCGCCGATGAAGCGGCCGTCGGGTTGGGAGTATTTGTCGTTCTTGTCGGAACGGATCGCCATCATCTCGACGCCGGGAATGAGGTCGTCCGGACCCGCGTTGAGATCCTTGAGGAAGGGGAAGGCGCCGTTGAACTCGCTGCCGACCAGCAAGGTGTCGGAGATAACGATGCCCTTGTTGGGCGTGCCGCAGAGCACGGCATGGCTCACATATTCCGCGCCGCCACCGTTCTTGAGGTAGCTGCGGATGGCATTGCCGCCGCGCGACGAGCCGACCAGCGCCACCTTGCGCCGGCGCGTCGCCTTGGTGACCTGCGCCACGAAGGCGGCGAGCTCCTTCATCTGGTCCTCGGCCGACGAGCGGAAGGGCTCGGGCTTGGAATCGTCGCGCCGCGCGTTGGGATAGGCGAAGTCGATGGCGAAGAGCTGGTTGCGCTTGTAGCCGTTGGCCTCGAAACGCCAGATGTTGTTGATCCAGAGCGCGCTCGAATCGCCGTTGCCGTGCACGAACAAGACCGGCGGCAAGGTCGACTCGACGACCGGCTGACGGCGCGGCGGCCCGGGTGGCGGACCGGGCGGGGGCGCCGGACGCGGCGGCTGCTGGGCGAGCGCCAGCGCCGGCCACAGCGCTGCCGCGCCGCCGAGCAGAGCACGTCGTCCGAGCCTTCGGCTCTTCACCTTTTCTCCCCCAGACATTCGACCTCCATGTTGGCAAAACCCGGCGGTCGACGCTACGCTTGCCATATGTCCATTTGTTACGTCGATACACCAGTTGGTCGTCTCGCGCTCGAAGCGGATCACGACGCCGTGACCGGCGTGCGCTGGGCGAGCCCCGGCGAGCGCAGCCGCGACAAGCGGGCGAGCCCGGTCCTCAAGGAGGCGACGCGCCAGCTCGGGCGATATTTCAGCGGAAAGCTCAAGCGCTTCGACCTGCCGCTCGCCGCGCGCGGCACCGATTTCCAGAAGCGCGTCTGGACGATGATGCGCGAGATCCCGTATGGCGAGACCGCGACCTATGGCGGCATGGCGATGGCGCTGGGCTCGGGGCCGCGCCCGATCGGCATGGCCTGCGCGCGCAATCCCATTCCGATCATCGTGCCCTGCCATCGCGTGCTGGCCAGCGGCGGCAAGGAAGGCGGCTTCTCGGGCGGCCGAGGTCTGCCGACCAAGCGGCAGTTGCTGGCGCTGGAAGGCGTCGTGCTTCTGTAGCGTGACACACCCATCCTCATGCCTCCTCTCCCTCTTTCTCCTCTCCCCCGCTAGGGGGAGAGGCTGGGTGAGGGGGGTAGCGCACAATCTTCGATGCCCCCTCACCTAACCTCTCCCCCTAGCGGGGGAGAGGAATATGAAAACATGGGAAGGTGAGAACGGGCGGCGCGTCGCTCCTTCTCATGCGGCTTCTCCATCATTGCGTCGGCCGAAGGCTCCGGCTACGGAGACCGGAATGCGCGTGCTGATCACCCGCCCGGAACGCGAGGCGACGACGCTGGCCACGGCGCTCAGCCAGCGCGGCCACGTGCCCGTCATCGCGCCGCTGTTCCGGCTCGAAATCCTTCATCCGCCCCCGGACTTCTCAGCCTCCCTCGCCGCCTGCCAGGCCGTGCTGCTGACCAGCGCCAACGGCGCGCGCGCCCTCGCCGAGGCCAGCGAGCAGCGTGGCCGGCCGATCCTGGCCGTCGGCGACACCACGGCCACGACCGCCGAAGGGCTGGGCTTCACGGCCGTCACCTCCGCGGCCGGCGATGGTGCTGCCCTTGTCGACCTGGTGCGCAAGCGCCTCGATCCAAAGGACGGGCCGCTGGTCCATGTCTGCGGTGCCGACCAGGCGCTCGATCTTGTCGCGGCGCTGAGCCACGACGGTTTCGAAGTGCGCCGCTTCGTCCTCTACGACGCGCGCGCGGAGGGAGCGTTGCCGGACTCGGCACGGGCGGCGCTGCAGGCGCGTGCCCTCGATGCCGCCACCTTCTTCTCGCCGCGTGCCGCTGCGGGCTTTGCCGCGCTGCTGAGCAAAGCCGGCCTCGTCGATTCGGTCCGGGACATCACGGCCATCGCCATCAGCCCGGCAGCCCTTGCCCCGCTCGGCAAACTGCCGTTCAAGGCGACCGTTGCGGCGGCACGGCCGACCCGTCAGGCCGTGCTGGATGAGATCGACCGGCTGGCCGAAGCCGGCGTACAAGGACAAGCCATCATGAGCGACACGCCTTCTTCTCCGCCGCCGCTGGAGCCTCCGATGCCTCCGCCCATCCAGGTGCGCCGCGGCCTCGGCGTATTCGGCGCCTTTATCATCGGCCTGGTCACCGCGGTGATCGTGCTGGCGGGCGCCGTGATCTCGCTGCCGTTCTGGCCGGAACAGGCGCGGGTGCTGTGGCGCGGCCAGGCGGTCATTCCGCCCGCGCCGACACCGGCGCTCGACCTGCAATCCGTCCAGGCCGCCGCCAACGCGGTCGCCAATGCCGCGGTCGAGACGGCCAGGCGCGACCTCACGGCCCGCCTTGACGATCTCGAGAAGCGCCTGCGCGCCCTGTCGGCAACGGCGGCCGAAAAGCCCGCGGGATCCGACCCCGCCGTCGCCGAGCTGCGCAGCCGGGTCGAGGCGCTGGAGGGCCGGCCGGCGGCCGCGCCAACCGACGCAAAGCCATCCCCCGAAACCGACAAGGAGATGGCGGTGCTGCGGGCCGAGATCGTCACCCTGCACACGGCCCTGCAGGCGCTCGACCAGAGCGTGACCGGGCAGCGCGAACAGACCAAGGCGTTGGGCGACGCCTTGGGCGCGCGCAACGCCGGCGAGCAGAAGGCGCTGGTCGCCGCCCGCGCCTCGGCCGTGATCGGCGTCGCCGCGCGCCTGAGTGCCGCCCTCGACTCCGGCCTGCCCTTTGCCACCGACCTCACCCTGCTGGCGCCGCTCGCCCAGGGTGATGCCAAGCTCACCGAAATCGCCGCATCGTTGCAGCCCTATGCCCAGGCGGGCGTGGCGTCGCGCGCCGCGCTCGCCGCCAGCTTCCCGGCCATGGCCAAGGCGGCCCTGGCCGACGACGTCGCCGACGATTCGTTCGGCGAGCGGCTTCTGGGCAAGGTCCGGGGTATCGTCTCGCTGCGCCGGGTCGGCGACGACGTGCCGGGCGATTCGACCGAGGCCAAGCTCGCACGGGCCGAAGCGGCGCTCGACGCGGGCGATCTCGCCAAAGCGGTGGGCCTCGTGAAGTCGCTGCCGCCGCAGACCAACAAGGCCACGCAGGCGTGGCTGGCGCGCGCCGAGGCCCATCTTGCCGCCAAGCGCGCGATCGACGCGCTGGCCGCGCACGCCATCTCCCTGCTGGGCGCGGCACGCTGATCCGATGACCATCCTGCGCACGCTCATCTGGTTCGCCATCGCCGCCGTCGCCATGCTGGGCGCGGTGTGGCTGGCCGAGCGTCCCGGCGCGGTCACCGCCGAGTTCCGCGGCTGGCGCCTCGACACCAGCGTCGGCGCGCTCGCGGTCGGCATCGT
>DATHNU010001026.1:0-8925 GCA_035485695.1 Reyranella sp.
GCCAAGGAAAAGCAGTGGAGGAAACCAAGGTGAAAAGACTGATCTTGCGGCGCCGTCGCGCGCTCATCCTGTCGGGGGGAGCGCTGGCCGCTCCGATGATCGCGTCCGGCGCCGCCCGCGCGGCCGACGACTGGCCGAACAAGCCGGTGCGCTACATCAACGTCTTTCCGCCGGGCGGACCGACCGACACCCTGTCGCGAATCGTCTGCAACCAGCTGGCCGAGCTCACCGGCCAGCAATTCATCGTCGACAACAAGAGCGGGTCGGGCGGCAATGTCGGCACCGACGCCATCGCCAAGGCGACACCCGACGGCTACACGATCGGCCTCTACACCATCGCCTCGCAGTCGATCGCGCCCACGCTCTACGCCAAGCTGCCGTTCGACGTCGACAAGGACTTCACCGCCGTCGCCATGATGTGGTCGGTGCCCAACATGCTGATGGTGCGGCTCGACCTTCCGGTGAAGTCGGTGCCCGAGCTGACCGCGCTGTGCAAGGCCAGTCCCGGCAAATATTCCTTCGCCTCGTCGGGGTCGGGCACGAGCCCGCATCTCAGCGGCGAGATTTATAAGCAGCTCGCCGGCCTCAACCTGCTCCATGTGCCCTATCGCGGCAGCGCTCCCGCGTATCAGGATCTTCTGGCCGGCCAGGTCGACATGATGTTCGACAACATTCCCGGCCCATTGGGACTGATGCGCTCGGGCAAGGTGCGCGGCCTCGCCGTGACGTCGAAGGAACGCCATCCCGCCGCCCCCGAGATCCCGACCATGGCGGAGTTCCTGCCCGGCTTCGAGATCACCTCGTGGGGCGGCATCTGCGGACCGGCCGGACTGCCGCCCGCCGTCGTGGAGAAGCTGTCGGGCCTCACCAAGAAGGCACTCGACAGCGACGCCGTGAAGGCAAGCTTCGACCAGCAGGGCGCGACCCGGCTCTGGATGACCCCCGCAGACACCGCGGCTTACCGCGCCCTGGACGAGAAGCGGCTGGCGCCCGTCATCAAGGCGTCGGGCGCGAAGGTGGATTGACGGGCGGCGCCCTACCTTTCCGCAAGGGGTCCGCGTAGGATCGTTCGCCAACAGCGGAAAGGGACGAGCCATGCAGACCACCGTGCCGATCGACTATCGGTCGCTGGTCGACACCCGTGCCGGCACGGTCGACCGCCGCATCTTCTCCGACGCCGAGATCTACCGCGCGGAGATGGAGCGCATCTTCGCGCGCTGCTGGAACTTCATGTGCCACGAGTCGCAGATCCCGCAGGCCGGCGACTTCTTCCTGAATTACATCGGCGAGGACAGCGTCATCGCCGTGCGCGACCGCAAGGGCGGTATCGGCGTGTTCCTGAATTCCTGCCGGCATCGCGGCAACGCCGTGTGCCGCGCCGAATCGGGCCGGGTGAAGTCATTCCTCTGCACCTATCACGGCTGGACCTACGACCTCGAGGGCAAGCTGGTCGGCGTGCCGGGCTACAAGGGCTTCTATCACGAGGCGCTGGAGCGCGATAATTGGGGGCTGATCGCCGCTCGGGTCGAGAGCTACAAGGGCTTCGTCTTCGCCACCATGGACCCCGAGGCGCCGGCGCTCGACGACTATCTGGGCGAAGTGGGCCGCGTCGGCCTGTCGATGGCGGCGGCGCACGGCAACGTCGCGGTGGTCGACGGCGTGCAGAAGAACGTGCTGGGCTGCAACTGGAAGCTCGCCGTGGACAATCTGTTCGACTGGTATCACGTACAGATCTCGCACGCCTCGGCGCCGATGTCGGGCTACCTGCCCAAGCTGCCCTACAAGGACGAGGACCAGATCGTCTCGCTCGGCGAATACGGCCATGCCATCAGCGGGCCGCGCTCGACGCCCGAGATGCGCGAGGCGGCGGCCCGCGCCTCGAGCGAGGTGCCGCTGTTCGACGAACGCTGGCGCGACACGCCCGAGGCGTTGGCGGCGCTGGGCCCGGTCGGCGTCGCCTCGCGCGGCCATCCCAACATCTTCCCCAACCTGTGGATCGCCTCGAGCGGCGTGCAACTCTGCCTGCGCCTGCCGCGCGGGCCGTTCGCCACCGAGATCTGGTGGTTCACCCTACTCGACCGCAACATGTCGCCCGAACGCCGCCGCGCGTCGGTGCAGCGCATGAACCACACGTTCGGCCCCGCCGGCATGCTCGAGCAGGACGACGGCGAGAACTGGAGCCAGAGCACGCTGGCCACGCGCAGCCCGGTGGCGCGGCGCCATCCGCTGAACTATTCGATGAATCTCGGGCGCGGTCACATCGCCGAGATCCAGCCCGGCCTGCCCAGCATCGAAACCCACATCAACGAGCACGCCCAGCTCTGGACCTACCGTGCCTGGGCCGACTGGATGACCGCGGCCGACTGGCCGGCGCTCAAGCGCGACCACGCACTGCCGGCCGGAGTGGTGTGATGCCCGACATGCTGGCACCTGCGATGGCGTCCTCGCTCGCGCTCCGGCTCGAGGTCGAGAGCTTCTACTACGACGAGGCCGCGCTGCTCGACCAGCGCCGCTATCGCGAATGGCTCGACCTCTTCACCGACGATACGCACTACTGGATGCCGGTGCGCCGCACCAAGGCCTCCAACCAGCTCGACGGCGAATTCTCGCGATTGGGCGACATGGCCTTCTTCGACGACAACAAGGCGATGCTGACCATGCGGGTGCGGCGCCTGGAGACGGGCTACGCCTGGGCCGAGGAGCCGCCCTCGCGCACCCGTCATCTGGTGACCAACGTGCGCATCGTCGCTGCCGATGGCGAGCGCATCACCGCGGAGTCCAACTTCCACCTCCACCGCACGCGGCTCGCTTCCGACGAAAACAACTGGATCGGCCTGCGCCGCGATGTCCTGCTCCGCAGCGAGAGCAGCTTTCGCATCGCCGCCCGGCACATCTTCCTCGAGCAGACGGTGCTGCTGGCGCCCAACCTCAGCAATTTCTTCTGACGTGTTAGACACGATGCGCTCGAATGTCATTGCTGGGCGCGCGCCACTCCAGCGGCACTTCAATTGTCGAACACACACAAGATCGCGTCCCTGGAGTGGCGCGCCCTCAGCGGAGAAGAGATGAGCGACGCTCCCGTCGAGTGGCTGGACGTGGCGACGGCGCGGGACCGGCTGGAAGCCGGCACCTTGCTGGCGATCGACCTGCGCGGACCGCCCGACTATGCCGGCGGCCGCATCCCGGGCTCGGTCAGCCTGCCCGGGCGGGCGATCGAAAGCCGCTGGAAGAAAGTGCCGACCGGCCGCACGCTGCTGTTCGTCGACGATGACGGCAGCCGAGTCGAGGCGGTCTGCGCCCTGGCACGCGCGCAGGGCCTTGTTGCCGCTGCCCTGCGCGGCGGCTTCGAAGCCTGGTTCGATGCCGGCTATCCGGTCGAGACCATGTCCGACGGCCTGCCGCCCCTGGAAGACGCGTGATCGGGCGGGTCCTGTTCGATGCGGCGCGGGCCTCGCTCGACCCCGCCGCCTTCAGCGACCCCGCCATCCACGCGCTGGAGCTGCGCCGCGTGTTCGCGCCCTCCTGGCTGTTCGTCGGGCCGGCGAACCTGGTGGCGCGACCGGGCGATTGGCTCGCGACGCGACTCGGCCGCGAGCCCGTGATCCTGTGGCGCGATCCTGCGGGCGCGCTGAAAGCCTTCATCAATCTTTGCCCGCGCTGCGAGCGCGCGCTCGGCGAGGGCGAATACGGCTCGGCCGCGCAACTCGCCTGCCCCAGCCATCCACACGAGACCGACTTCACGCGTGTGGCGCAGCTTGCCGTTCATCGCGGCCTTGTGTTCGCCAGCCTAGACCCGGCGGCGCTGCCGTTCCTCGCGTGGCTCGCGCCGTTTGCCAATGCCTTCGACAACGCCTTCGGCGGGACGATGGAAGCCGTGGGCGGGCACCGCCTGAGCTGGCGCTTCGCCGGCAACTGGAAGCTGGCGATGGAACGGTTTTGCGGCGACGTCGACGGCGGCCGCTCGGCACATGCGGCGACGGATGCCACGACCGACGGCGCGATCGGTGCGCGTGATGGCCGGCCGGCCTTCGCGCTGTTTCCCAACCTGTCCTTCGAGCCCCGCACCGTGAGCCTGCAGGTCTGGCATCCGGTCGCACCGGACCGCACCGAGGTCGACACCTGGTGCCTGGTCGCGCAGGACGCTACGCTGGCGAATCGCGACGCCGCCCGCCGCGCCACGCAATTCGCCTGGGGACCCGCTGGCCTCTTGAGCCAGGATCTCGCCGTGCACTGGCAATCCATCACCGAAACGTCGCGGGGCATCCTGGCGCGCCGGCACCCGTTGACGCTGCACGACGATCCGGGCCAACGCACCTTCTACGCCTGGTGGCAGGCGCGGCTGTCGGCCGCCAACGAGCGGCCGGAGGAACCGCGGATGCTCAACGTACGCCGCACCATCCCGGGAGAGCCGCGATGCGTTACAGCACGCTCGGCAGCACCGGCATAAAGGTCTCCTGCATCGGACTGGGCACGGCGACGTTCGGCGTGGCGCCATTCGAAAGCGACGCCGGGCGGCTGGTCGGGCGCGCGCTCGATCTCGGCATCAACCTCATCGACACCGCGAACAGCTACGGCAACCAGGCGCGCTTCGACCGCACCGGCGCGCCGCCAGCTGAGGCGCGGGCGTCGGCCGAGGAGATCGTCGGGCGAGCCCTCGGCGCGCGCCGGCACGATGTCGTGCTGTGCTCGAAGGTCATGGAGCCGGTCGGGGCCGGGCCGAACGAGCGCGGCCTGTCGCGCCGGCATATTTTCAACCAGGTCGAAGCCAGCTTGCGCCGTCTCGGCACCGACCATCTCGACCTCTACTATGCCCACCATCCCGATCCGACGACGCCAATCGAGCAGACCCTGCGCGCCTTCGACGATTTGGTGCGCCAGGGCAAGATCCGCTACGCCGCGCTCTCGACCTATCCAGCCTGGCAGATGATGGAGGCGCTGTGGACGGCCGACCGAAGCGGCCTGGCGCCGCCGGCCTGCAACCAGATCGCCTACAGCCTGGCCAACTGCGCCGCCGAGCAGGAAATGTTGCCGGCCTGCCGCCGGTTCGGCGTCGGCGTCACCGTCTTCAGCCCGCTCGCCGGAGGATTGCTGGCCGGCCCGGCGGTGCGCCAAAGGCCGATCGCCGGCGGCCTGCGCTGGGGCGGCGGCGGCTTCAGTGCGCGGCAGGTCGCGCTGGCCGAGCGGCTGGAGGTGCTGGCCGGCGAAAGCGGCCAATCGCCCGCCGTGCTGGCGCTCGGTTGGCTGGTGACGCGCCCCGGCGTCGGCGCCGCGCTGATCGGCCCCGAGACGATCGCCGAGCTGGAGGCCAACGCCGCCGCCGGCGCGATCGAGCTCGAGCCGGCGCTGCTCGAGCGCGTCGACGCCCTCCGGATGGAATGATCGGGCAGGCTGCGGCGTATTCGATATGCGCCGACCCGGCGTCAAGCGGACCGCGGGCCTCCAGGCCCGCTCTTTGCTGGGAGCGCGCCACTCCGTGGCGCTCATGGGCTGGCGACGCAAAGATGCGCCACCGAGTGGCGCGCTCCAGCAAAGACGAAGATGCGGGTCTGGGGACCCGTGGTCCAATGACCGAACGTAAGCGAAACTAGCTCTTCGAGAGATCGATCAGCGCGATGCCCAGTTCCGGCCGCTTGCGACGGCGGAGCCGTGCCGGGGTTTCGACGATCGTCACTTCCAGGGTCGGCCGCACGATGCCCTTGAGGAAATGCCCGCCACGCGTCGTGCCGTCGCTCAGGCCCAGCACCGCGTGCATGTGGAGGCTGGGCTTGCCGTCGTCGCCGGTGGCGATGTCGCCCAGAAGGCTGAGGCCCTCGCACTGGCCGTCGATCTCGATCGGCCTATAAGTCTTCTTGGCGAGATCGAACCAGCCGACCGTCGCGCGTTCGAAGGCGCCGAGCGCCGTCAGCGACGCGCCGGCGAGGCTGGACCGCGCGGCGAAGTCGGCAATGGCGGCGAAGGCTTCCTCGCCGGCATCGAGGACGAGAACAAAAGTCCGTTCGCCGGCGTTTTCCCAGACGAGCTTCGATTGCATAACTGACTCCTCTTTGCGGGCGGTCGCGATTGCCTGGCCTCGGTTGATCCACGGCCGCAAGGGATGACCGTCTGCATCAGCATCAACTCGCTGCGTGCGAACTCGTTGCGACGTTATTTCCGGGCTTTTGGCACGCAGGCAGGCTGGGTGGATGCGAGGGAGTCCGCCAATTTGGTTTCAAAAATGCCAGTAGCACTCGCATAAGTTGCATGCTATGGAGTCGTCGCCCACAACTCAGCCTCCCAAGCCGAGACGGCTCATAACTTTCACATCATCAGAAAGGGATATATGCCATGTCGACCGGCTTTAACTTCATCACGAAGAACAACTCACCGTACGTTCTCGACCTGTATATCGACGGTAACAACAACAACTGCCTCGATACGGATTACATCAGCCCAAATCCATATCTCGGCCAGACCTTCACCATCAACCCGCACTCCTCTTTCACCGCCAAGCTGTTCCGGAAGGACGGGCACGGCTGCAACGGAAAACAGGGGGTATTCCAGGCCAGACCGACATTCGTCATCAATAACAAGACGTTCACCGGCGCCTACGAAGGGTTCAACTTCGATGCCGAAGGCGGCATCGCGTCCGACGGTTACCAGGTCGACTATGGAAGCCAGCTTTCCCAGGCCAATCAGGGAGCGGATGCAACCTGGACGATCACCGTCTTTGGCTGATCGTAGCCAAGCTTCAAAGCCTTTGAGGCCGTTTCAACGGCCTTGAGCCAAGGGACTTTGGGCAGAAGAGGGCCGAGCCATTCGGCGTCGCCCTCTTCTGCCCTTTCTCGCCTGTTCCAATTTGCGTTCCTCCGCTGCCGCGACGGCATGGCGGCCGCGCGCGCCGGATCGTCGCGCTCACGCCAGGCAGCGAAAGCGCAGGCTCAGGGTGACGTTGTCGATCAGCGTGTCTTCGAGCACCTTGTAGGACGAACCGCCGCAGCTTCGCTCCATGAACGGCTTCGCCACGTTCTCGGCGCGGCTGCGTTCGGCTTCGGGGTCGGGATTGACGACGATCGTCGCCCGCACGACGAGCAGGCGAAATTCGCCTTCGGCATCAGGGGCCGACGCCACGCGCACCTCGAAACGACGACCCTCGACCCTCACCTGCTCCACGCGCGACCGGTCGAGGGTTCCCTTGTCGTGGCAACCCGCGAGCACGAGCACGGCCGCACCGGCAGCCAGTACCCGAAACGCTGGGAACATGCCGAATTCCATGGATCCTCCTCACGCGGGCCTGGCAAAGCATAGACGGTTTCGGTTTGTGCGATAATGGCCGCATGACACAGAAGAAAGTCCTGGTCGTCGGCGCCACCGGCCTCGTCGGCTACGCCGCCATGAAGCATTTCACCTCGCAGCCGGGCTGCGAGGTGATCGCCGTCTCGCGCCGCCGCCCCGACGAGACATACGGCGCGCGCTTTCTGTCACTCGATCTCACCGACGCCCGGGCCTGCGCCGCGATCGCGCCCGAGTTCGCCGGCGTCACCCATCTCGTCTACGCCGCGCTCTACGAGCGGCCGGAGCTGGTCGCGGGCTGGCAGGAAGACGAGCAGATCCGCACCAACGACGCGATGCTGCGGAACCTGTTCAACCCCCTCGAAAAGGTCGCACCAGCGCTCAGCCATGTCGCCCTGCTGCAAGGCACCAAGGCCTATGGCGTGCATGTCCGTCCGCTCACGGTGCCGGCGCGCGAGAACCGCTCGGAGATGCACGAGCACCCGAACTTCTACTGGAACCAGGAACGCTATCTGCGCGCCCAGCAGACGGGCAAGGCCTGGCGCTTGTCGATCCTGCGGCCTGTGCTGATCGTGGGCGATTCGGTGGGCAGCGCCATGAACGTGATCCCCGCGCTGGGCGTCTATGCGGCGATGATGCGGCGCGCGGGGAAGACGGCGCTCGACTATCCCGGCGGCGTCGGCCGGGTGGCGCAGGCGGTCGATGCCGACCTCCTGGCGCGCGCCATCGCCTGGTCGGGAGAATCCGAGAAGGCGAGGAACGGGATCTTCAACGTCACCAACGGCGACGTGTTCGTATGGCCGAATGTCTGGCCGGCCATCGCCGATGCGCTGGGCTTCGAGGCGGGCGTCCACGTGCCGCTGCGGCTCGACACCCAGATTCGCTCCCGCGAGGACGAGTGGGCCGCGATCCGCAAGGCGCACGGCCTCAGGTCGGGCACGCTGAGAGAGTTCGTCGGGCTCTCGTTCGAATATGCCGACCACACGATGGGCTACGGCCGCGATATGCCGGGGCCGGCCGCCCTGGTCTCGACCATCAAGCTGATGCAGGCGGGCTTCCACGAGGTCATGGATACCGAGGCGATGTTCAGAAAGTGCTTTGCCGAGATGCAGGCGAAGAAGCTGCTGCCGCCGCGCTGACGGTCCCTGCGCTCCGCCTGGCAGGCCCCCGACGCCACCGCCGCCCTGCACGACCGGCACTAGCCCGCCGCAATCACGTAAACGTAACGCAATTCCTCTTGCTCGACCTTTATGGCCCATCGAGGCTGGCAACCGCCGGCCCCGTCAGTGCAATGGAGGAAGTGCGGATGAGCGTCGAGAACGACCGCCAAAGTCTCGAGGAGCGCGTCCAGGAAGAACTGGCCGACAGCCTCGACGAGGAGTTCGAGCTGGAACTGGGCGACGACCTCATGGCACGCCTGCCCGATGATGTGACCGACGTTCCCCGGCCGGACGTCATCGACCGTCGTCTGTATTTCACCGAACTGCTGCGCCTGCAGCGCGAGCTCATCAAGCTGCAGGACTGGGTGGTCGCCCACAAGCTCAAGGTCGTCGTGCTGTTCGAGGGTCGCGACGCCGCCGGCAAGGGCGGTGTGATCAAGCGCGTGACCCAGCGGCTCAACCCCCGCATCTGCCGCACCGTGGCGCTGTCGGCGCC
>DATHNU010001027.1:0-2251 GCA_035485695.1 Reyranella sp.
CGCGAACAATCTCGACTTCATCGACGTGGCGCGCGACACGCCGTTCGACCCCGATCTCTTCATCGACGCCATCCACACGACCTATGCCGGCGAGCGGATGCGCGGCTGGGTTTTCTTCCAGTTGCTGGTGCCGATCGTGGAGCGTCACCTCAAGAGCGGCGCGTGGCCGCGCCAGGTGACGCCGTCGACCGAGCCGCCGCCGGTCTTCCTGCCACGCGCGATCACGTTCGACTGCAAGCGGCCTTAGGGCTGGGGGCGCGCGACTCCAGTCGCGCGTCTTTGTCGATATCAAGGAAGATCGCGCCACTGGAGTGGCGCGCCGCCAGCGAAGACTCAATCCTCCTGCGCCGCGGCCTTGCCGTTGCGGATCTGCAGGTCGAGGATCACCAGCCGGCTGTTCCTGATGCCGAGCCGTAGCGTCGCGCGGCCGGCGGTTGCACAGCAATTGCCGTCGCCGCTCTTCCACAGCGGCGTAGCGGCGGTGAGCTTGGCGTAGTCGGGGAAGATGCCCTTCCAGGCACCCCAGCCCTTGGGCAGTCGCTTGCCAAGATCGACCAGCCAGCTCTCGGTGTCGATCTCGCTCAACTTCTCGCCGTCCATGAGATAGAGCGAGCCCGCGTTGAATGCGCCGATGCCCGCCATCATGCCCGGCAGGCTGAGCAGCTTTCCGGCGGGCGACTGCACCACGACGGGCGAGCCGAACGTCACGGAATCGACGGCGGTGGCAATGATGGGCGTCAGCATCGTGCCATGGCGGCGAAACACCACGACGCCGCCGCCACTGCGATATTGCGGGTTGGTGTAGCTCTGTAGCTGGAAGGCAAGGGCGTCGCCCGAGCCCGCGACGGTGCCAAAGGCATCGACCGTGCAGGGATCGTCCGGCGTATCGGGGATCGCCACGCAGGCCCGCCGCGCCTCGGCCTCGCCGATCTCGCGGCGGACACTCTGCCACTTGTCCGACTCGGCCAGCAATTCCGCGATGCGCCGGTCATAGCTGCTGCGGAGATCGTCGAGCGTGCCCACCGACTCCCGGCTGGCAAGCCAGCGCATCTGGTCGCTGCGCAAGGAGCGCGGCGCCAGGGTGGCTTCCATTACCTTGCCGTAGGCTTTGGCCATTCGCTCGTCGGCCTGTGACAGGGCTGGATCGGCGCAGATCTCGTTCTCGACGGTGGTCGCGGCCTTGGCGCAATCGAAGTTTGCGGCTTCGGCGCCGCACACCGGCAGGGCAAGGCAGGGTACGAGGAGAAGGGTGGTTCGCACGCCAAGAAGCTGGCGCGTTCCCGTCAGTACTGCAACCGACAGTATGGGTTGGCGGAGCGGATGTGCCGGCCACCCACCCCAGGCCGGCCGGCACTCCACATACGCTACTTAACGCTTGTCGGCGATCGTGCGGGGCTGACATCTCCCCCCAAGACAGTGTCCGCTCCGGCCGGGATCGTGCGACGGCAGCGGTTATGAATTCATTGCACCTCGGACGCAATAAACTTTTTGCCGCAGGCTACTGCAGGGTCACCATCAGGCTGTAGGGGGCGGGCGCGGCAAGTCCGCCGCCGACCGCAATCAGGTATTTGCCGTCGCGCGGAATGGCGCCGATCCAGGCCCGGGCATTGTCGCTCGGCCCGGCGTCGGGCAGCGTCTTGCCGGTGATCAGCGGGCTGCCGTCGGCGGCGCGGGCGACGGCAGTCTCGGAATTGTAGACCTGGAAGATGAGGGGCGCCGCCGAGGAGAGGGAGACGTTCATCATCTGCCCGGCCTTGGCCTGGACGTAATAGAGGTTGCGGCCGCCCGGCGCCATTTGGCCGTTCATCGTCGCTGTGTTCTTGCCCGCAGCGAAGGTGATGACCGACATCGGCGGCAGGGCCGTGACTCCCTGGGCGAAAGCGGCAAGCGGCAAGAGGAGGAGGGCGACAAGCGCCGATGGATTTTTCATGCCGCCAGAATTGCACCCCGTGGCGCTGACTTGAAGGGGCTACTTCGCCTCGTTGGTCGCGAAATCCGCCGGCATGGTGATCTCCAGCACTTCGAAATCCTCCGAATGGTCGATCTCCTTGCGCGCGATTCCGGGCGGCTGATAGACGGTCGAGCGGGCGACCAGCTTGTGCTCGCCATAGCCTTCGTAGTCGAAGATCGCCCAGCCCTTCAGCACATAGATGAACTGGAACTCGAGCGTATGGCTATGGCGCGGCGCGTCGGCATGCTGGCCGGGCTTGGCGCGAAGCACCTGCGCGCCGACCTTGCCGCCCGTCAGCTC
>DATHNU010001028.1:0-4422 GCA_035485695.1 Reyranella sp.
TGCACTGGCCCGCTGGCTGCGCGAAAGCAGCACCCGCGTGGGCATCATCATGCTGACGGCGGACGGCGATTCGGTCGACAAGGTGCTGGGCCTGGAAAGCGGCGCCGACGACTATGTCGCCAAGCCCTACGAGCCGCGCGAGCTTCTGGCGCGCTGCAAGAGCGTGCTGCGCCGCTCGGTCAACAAGTCGACGCCTTCCCTCCTCGAGCGGATCCGCATGGGCCAGTACACGCTCGACCTGCCCAGGCGCCAGCTGCTCGATCCGGTCGGCAAGGACGTGGCGCTGACCTCGGGCGAATTCGACATCCTGAAGACCTTCGCCGAGAATCCCAACCGGCCGCTGTCGCGCGACTGGCTGCTGGAGACCACCAGCCACAGGAGCCGCGACCCGTTCGACCGCGCCATCGATCTCCGCATCACCCGCATCCGGCGCAAGATCGAGCCCACCCCCGACAAGCCGACCGTAATTCGCACCGTGCGCGGCGTCGGCTATATGTTCGTGCCGCCCGCCGAATAGGGTAAAAGGGCGGCCCCTCCCGGGGTCCTTCGCGGGTCGGTGGGGGCCCGTAGTTCAGTGGTTAGAACGAGCCGCTCATAACGGTTATGTCGCAGGTTCGAATCCTGCCGGGCCTACCAACCAGTCGTCGCCGCTAACACCGGCGACGGGCGGCTAGCCTAGCCGCCCAAGTAAGAGCAGCATTCTCAATCGCTTACAAAAGGTGGCAAGAGGCGAAGTGGCCGGGCGCCACCTCGCGATAGGGCACGGGCTCGGCGCATACCGGTTTAGCGAGCGGACAGCGCGTACGCAAACGGCAACCGCTGGGAACGTCGATCGGGCTCGGGATCTCACCGGAGAGTGAGAAAGGATCGCGCTTCACCTCCGGATCGGGCTCCGGCACGGCGGCGAGCAAGGCGCGAGTGTAGGGATGGGCCGGCCGGTCGAACAGCTCTGCGGCCTCCGCTTCCTCGACGATGACGCCGAGATACATGACCGCCACGCGCGAGGCGAGGTAGCGCACCGTCGCGAGATCGTGGCTGATGAAGAGGTAGGAGAGGCCGTGGCGCTGGCGCAGCTCCTCGAGCAGCAGGATCACGCGGGCGCGCAGCGACACGTCGAGCGCCGAGGTCGCCTCGTCGAGCACGATCAACCGCGGGTTCGTGACCAGCGCGCGGGCGATGTTCACCCGCTGGCACTGGCCGCCCGACAGCTCGTGCGGATAGCGGTCGGCGAGCTCGACGCCGAGGCCAACCTCCTCCAGCACCACCTCGGCGCGCGCGCGGCGCGCGGCGGCGTCAAGGCCGGTGTGCAGCAGGAGCGGCTCCTCGACCATGCGCCGCACGGGCAGGCGCGGGTTGAGCGAGGCGGCCGGGTCCTGGAACACCATCTGCAGATTCGGACGGACCTTGTTGTAGGCCTCGTCGCTGAGACCCGTGAGCTCGGCACCATCGAACGTGATCCTGCCGCCAGTCGGCTGCACCAGCCGCACCAGCGCGCGCGCCACCGTGGACTTGCCGCAGCCCGATTCGCCCACCAGCCCCAGCGTCTCGCCGGCATCGACATGGAACGACACGCCGTCGACGGCCCGCACGACCGAGGGATGGCCGTCCTTCAGCGCGCGCAGCCACGCCGCCGTCCCGCGCAGCGGGAAATGGACCTTGAGGTCGTCGAGCTCACACAGGCGCGGCACGTCCGTCCTCCACGGCGAAACAGGCGACGAAATGGTCGGGCGCGATCTCCGTCATGCCGGGCTTCTCGCGCCGGCAGCGGTCCTCGACCCACGGGCAGCGGCCGGCATAGCGGCAGCCCGGCGCGACGTTCAGCAGCGACGGCACGGCGCCCGGGATCGGCTCCATCGCGATGGCGCGGTCGGTGCGCGGGATCGAATGCACCAGCGCGCGGGTATAGGGATGGGCGGGATGGGCGAACAGTGCGCGCACCGGCGCCACCTCGACCACCTGTCCCGCATGCATGACGGCGACGCGATGGCAGGTCTGGGCGACGACGCCGAGATCGTGGGTGATCAGCAGGATCGAGGCGCCGGTCCTGCCGCCGAGCTCGCGCAGCAGGTCGAGGATGCGCGCCGCGGTCGAGACGTCGAGGCCGGTCGTGGGCTCGTCGGCGATCAGCAGCCGCGGCGAGGTGGCGAGCGCCATGGCGATCATCACGCGCTGGCACATGCCGCCTGAAAACTGATGAGCGTACTGACGGGCGCGCCGCTCGGGCTCGGGAATACCGACCAGCGCCAGCATCTCGATGGCGCGCCGCCGCGCCTCCGCCTTGCCGAGGCCGGCGTGGATCGTGAACAGCCGCGCCACCTGCTGGCCGACGGTGATCAGCGCGTTGAGCGCGGTGCGGGGCGTCTGGGAGATCATCGCGACCTCGACGCCGCGGATCTTCTGCAGTGCCTCCTGGCCGAGCGTCGTGAGCTCGCGGCCGCCCAGCACGATGCTGCCGTGGGCAAGCCGGCCCGGGCGGCGGATCAGGCCGAGGATCGCCGTCGCGGTCACCGACTTGCCGGAGCCCGATTCGCCCACCAGCCCCAATATCTCGCCCTGGCGCACGGCGAAGCTCGCGCCGTCGACGGCGTGCACGTCACCGTAATCGGTGGCGAAGAGCACCGAGACGTCGCGCACCTCGATGACGGGAGCGGCCGCGGTCATCGCACGCCGCGCATGTGGGGATCGAGGAAGTCGCGCAGGCTGTCGCCGATCAGGTTGAAGGACAGCACCATCAGCACGATGGCGAGGCCCGGGAACAGGAACAGCCACCATTCGCCGGTCACGATGTACTGCGCGCCCTCGGCGGTCATCGAACCCCATTCGCTTTGCGGCGGCTGGATGCCGAGGCCGATGAAGGACAGCGCCGCCATGGTGAGCAGCGCGTAGCCCATGGCCAGCGTCGCCTGCACGATGATCGGCGGCAGCGCGTTGGGCAGCAGGTGGATGAACATGATGCGCCAGGCCGGATTGCCGACCACGCGGGCCGCGTCGGCATATTCCATTTCGCGGATGCGGAAGATCTCGCCGCGGATCAGGCGCAGGTAGTTGGGGATCTGCGTGATCGCGATCGCGAGCAGCACGTTTGTCACGCTGTTGCCCAGCGCCGCGGTGATGGCCATCGCCAGGATGAAGGCCGGGAATGCCATCACCGAGTCGACGCAGCGCATGATCACCAGATCGACGATGCCGCGATAGAGGCCGGCGACGACGCCGACCGAGCAGCCGATCACCAAGGCGAGGGCGGTGGCGCCGAAGGCCACGGTGAGATCGATCTGCCCTGCATGGATGATGCGCGAGAGCAGATCGCGGCCGTAGATGTCGGTACCCAGCCAATGATGCAGGCCGGGCGCCGCCAGCGCCGCGGTGGCGTCGGTCTCGTCGGGCTCGTAGGGCGCGACCCAGCCCGCCAGCGCGGCGGCCAAGGCCATCAAGGCGATCAGCGCGAGCGCGCCGACGGACAACCAGTTGCGCCCGAGGCGACGCCAGAAGAGGCGTGCCGTCGTCGGCGTGGACGGCGCACGCGCCGCTGGAGAGGGCGTGATGTCGGCCATCACTCCAGCCGGATGCGCGGATCGATCAGCCCGTAGAGGAGATCGACCACGAAATTCACGATGACGTAGAGCAGCGCCACGAACAGGACGAAGGACTGGATCGGGCCGGAGTCCTTGGTCATCAGGGCGGTGATCGCGTAGTTGCCGATACCGGGCCAGGCGAAAACGCTCTCGACCACCGCGTTGCCGGCCATCAGGAAGCCGAACACGATGCCCAGGATGGTGACCACGGGGATCATGGCGTTGGCAAGGGCGTCGCCGTAGATCACCCGCCGCCGCGGGATGCCCGCCGCCCAGGCCGCCTTGACATAGTCGGACTCGAGGATCTCCAGCATGGTCGAGCGCACCATGCGCGCGATCGGCGCCATGACGCTGAGGCCAAGCGTCAGCGACGGCAATATGAGCTGTTGCAGCGCCGAGCCCAAGGCGCTCCAGTTGCCGGTCAGCAGGCTGTCGACGACATAAAGGCCGGTGATCGCGTGCGGCGGATCGATGCCCGGCCCCAGCCGGCCGAGCGGCGCCGGCGCCACGCCGAGCAGGTAGAAGAAAACATAGAGCAAGAGCAGGCCGGTCCAGAAGGTCGGCATGGCGACGCCCGCCACACCCACGATGCGGCCGATATGATCGATCGCGGTGTCGCGGTGCACCGCCGACTGCACGCCGAGCGGAATGCCAAGCACCAGGGCGATCAAGAGGCTTGCCAGCGTCAGCTCGAGCGTGGCGGGCAGGCGCTGCTTGAAATCCTCCAGCACCGGCCGCCCGGTCGACGAGCTTTCACCCAGGTCACCGTGCAGGATGCCGCCGATATAGCGGCCGTACTGCACCCACGCCGGCTGGTCGAGGCCCATCTGCTTCTCGAGTTCCTTCACCA
>DATHNU010001029.1:0-2341 GCA_035485695.1 Reyranella sp.
AGGCTCGCTCTCGTCTTCTGTTGAGCGAGAGATAACCCCACCCTGAGGAGCCGCGCGTAGCGCGGCGTCTCGAAGGGTGGGCGACAACACCAACCATGCATCCCACCCTTCGAGACGGCCCTTCGGGCCTCCTCAGGGTGAGGTTGGGATCGCGTCAGCATCTCACCAAAACTGGGCGCTACGCCGCTTGGCGGCGGACGTATTTCAGCAGGGCGATCAGCGCCGCCGGCGTGACGCCTGAGATTCGGGCCGCCTGGCCCAAAGTCGCCGGCTTATGGGTCTGCAACTTTTGCCGGACTTCGTTGGAGAGACTGCCAACCGCGCCGTAATCGAGATCCGGCGGCAGGATCAGCGCCTCATCGCTGCGGTACGCGGCGATATCCTGTCTCTGGCGGGCGAGATAGCCGTTATAGCGGCCGTCGATCGTGAGTTGCTCGGCGATATCCGGGCGGACGGGCCTAAGTTCCGGCCAGAGACTGGCGAGGCGGTCCCAGCCAATCGCCGGATAGGCCAGGAGCTCCAAAGCCGACCGCGGGACGCCGTCCTGGTTGATGGCAATTCCACGCTTCGCCAACGCAGAGGGGCTGAGCTTGAGACGCGCCGCGACGTCCCGCGCCTCCGCAAGGGCCTGCTGTTTCACGTGAAACATCTCCGCCCGTTCGGCACCGATGCAGCCGATCTCAAGCCCGCGCGGTGTGAGCCGCTGGTCCGCATTGTCGGCCCGCAGCCACAGCCGGTATTCCGCCCGGGACGTGAACATGCGGTAGGGCTCGGTAATACCGAGACTTACCAGATCGTCGATCAGAACGCCGATATAGCCCTCGGCCCGATCCACGACGAACGGCTTGGACAGCGCAGCATTGAGGCCCGCAATCAGCCCCTGGGCGGCGGCTTCCTCGTAGCCGGTGGTGCCGTTGATCTGGCCAGCCATGTAAAGACCAGGGACCCGCCGCGTTTCGAGGGTGGCATGGAGCTCACGCGGGTCGATATGATCATATTCGATGGCGTACCCGGGCCGAAGCATGGCTGCATGCTCCAGGCCCGGAATGGTCTGCAACATCGCAAGCTGCACGTCGCGGGGCAGGGAGGTCGAAATCCCATTGGGATAGACCGTGGGATCGTCGAGGCCCTCGGGCTCGAGAAAGATCTGATGCCGGTCACGATGGCCGAAGCGGACCACCTTGTCCTCGATCGACGGGCAGTAGCGCGGCCCGACGCTTTCGATCTGGCCGGAGTACATCGGCGCGCGATGCAGGTTGGCGCGGATCAGCTCATGCGTGGCCGCTGTCGTGGTGGTGATGTGGCAGGCGACCTGCGGCGTGGTGATCGCCGCGGTGAGATACGAAAACGGCGCCGGCGGATCGTCGCCCTCCTGTCGCTCGAGTCCGGCATAATCGATCGTGCGGCCATCGAGCCGGGCCGGTGTGCCGGTCTTGAGGCGGCCCAGCGCGAAGCCGAGGCGATGCAACGTCTGCGCGAGTCGTGTGGCTGGTTCCTCAACCGAATCCGAGGCGAGGTCGGCAGGCACGCCACCGCGCTGACCGCGGGCACGACCCGCCGGGATCCTTGTTTCACCGAGGTGAATCAGTCCGCGCAGAAACGTGCCCGTTGTCAGCACGATCCGACCGGCCGCGATCTCGGCTCCCGATTCGGTCAAGACGCCGGCACACGTCCCGCTTGCATCGAGACATATATCGGCAACCGCGTCGGCACGAATCTCGAGATTGACCTGCTCGGCCAGCAGCACCTGCATGGCTTCGCGATAGAGCTTGCGGTCGGCCTGGGCGCGCGGCCCACGGACGGCGGGTCCCTTGGAAAGATTGAGGGTGCGGAACTGGATGCCCGCGCGGTCAATAGCGCGGCCCATGACGCCGTCCAGGGCATCGATCTCGCGCACCAGATGGCCCTTGCCCAGCCCCCCGATGGCGGGATTGCACGACATCTCGCCGATCGTATCGACCCGGTGGGTGAGCAGCAGCGTGCGCGCGCCCAGCCGCGCCGAAGCGGCCGCAGCTTCGCAGCCGGCATGGCCGCCGCCCACAACGATCACATCATACGAAGAGCCGGTACCCATCATGCGGGCTTAGTCGGGGATCGCAGCCCTGCGGTCAAGGCTGATCCTTTGCGGTAATAACGGCCCATCACGACAATATCGATAAAGTCAGGCGCAGGTCGGATGAACCAACATTCGCTGGTCACAGCTGTTGGAGACTCCGATGAATCCCATGTCACGCCGCGGCCTTCTGGGAGCGACGGCGGCCGGCACTCTTGCCGCCGCGGCAACGAAGGCGCAGGCACAGAGCTTCGGCAACCCGGACCTGCCGCCGCAAGGCGCGATCAA
>DATHNU010001030.1:0-5917 GCA_035485695.1 Reyranella sp.
CCTTTGTGGAGGATGAACGCTTGACCATCGACTATGAGAAGCGCGACGGCGTCGCCTACATCACCCTGAACAACCCCGCCAAGGCAAATATCCTCGACAAGCAGACGTCCGACGCGATTTCCGAGGCGTGGATCGATCTCTGGGAAGATCGCTCGATCCGCTGCGCCATCCTGACCGGCAAGGGCGACACGCACTTCTGCGGCGGCCATAACCTCGCGCCGCGCGAGAACATAACGGAGGAGGAGCGCGAGTATCTCCGGACTCAGCGCATCTTCTGGCCGCTGGCAGGAACCGTGCACGGCCAGAAGACCGGCGTCGACGGGCGCATGGGCGATCACTACGCACGGGTGTGGAAGCCAGTGATCGCCGCCGTGAACGGCTGGGCGGCGGGGGCCGGCCTCTACATCCTGCTGTCGTCGACCGACATCCGGATCGCGAGCGCCGAGCACGCACGCTTCAAGTTTGCGCTGCTAAGCCAGGGCTGGCTGGGGCATGGCCCCGGCGCCAGCCTGCTCGCCAAGCAGCTGCGCTATATCGATGCCATGAAGATCTTGCTGACGGACGAACCATTCGATGCGCAGGAGGCGCTGCGCATCGGCCTCATCAACGAAGTCGTCCCGCACGCGCAATTGCTGGAACGGGCGGAGAAGATCGCCCGCCATATCTGCACGCTGCCGCCTGTCGCGGTGAGGATGATGAAGGAGTTCCTGGTGCGCTTCGGCGATTTGCCCACCGACCAGGCGTGGCACGTGCAGAACCTGATCAATTCGCTGCTCATTCAGGCCACGACCGACGGCGAGGAAGGCCGGCAGGCGTTCAACGAGAAGCGCAAGCCGCGGTTCGATGGCAAGCTGCGCCAGCGCGGCGATGCCTGGCCGGATCTCTCGGAAGAGGATGCAAAGCGGCTCGACGAGGCGTATCGCAGCGGAGAGTTTTGAGGGTCTGGAGCGCATCCCGTCCGGCTGGAATCGGCCGGACGGGATGCGCTCTGTGAAACCACCATCTCCAGCGCGCGCGTTCCCGATCGGAGGAAACCGCTAGGTTAGTGAGGACATCGCCGCCAGCGAGTCCATGTAGTCGCGCCAACCCACAATCTTCCGATCTTCAATCGTGACAACCGATATGAAGCGGTTTTCGTAGAGCTTGCCGGAGCCGACTGCGTTGCCCTGAACTTCATACTCAAGGATGACGACGCCGGGAGTCCGGGAAATGTTCACCACGAGCGCCCCTGCGCCACGCAACGCCATACCCTCTCCATAACCGGCATACAGAGCCATGAGGGCTTCACGGCCCACGAGCTTTGTTGGCCAGCCGGGAAATCGATAGCGAAACTCGAAAACCGCATCGGGAGCGATCATGTCGAAGTAGTGATCACCTTCGACAAGGCCGGCCAAGCCCCGCCTGACGATGTCAAAGAAAGGATCGAGCGCCGAAAACGCAGCATAGGCAGGGTCACGCATCGCTCTACTCCAAGTGCTGGATTCGCTCCACTAGCCAAGCGCTCCGCTCGTCCGCAGTTCGACAATACGTTCCTGCGATAGCCCAAGGACGCTGGCGAGCACCTGATCGGAATCCGCGCCCAAATCCGGCGCGGGGCCGATCGTGCGGCCGAAACTTGCGCGCCAGGGCAATCCCGGCAGCACACCCGTGCCGTACTCATCCCAGAATTTGCGGTTGGCAAGATGCGGGCTTTTCACCAGATCCCCGGTGCGCGCGAGGGCGGCCGCGGGAATACCGGCCTTCAGCAGGGAGTCGGCTGCCGTAGAAGCCGGCCGAGAGGCGGCCCAGGCAGCGAGGGCCGCATCGATGGCGCGCTGTGCGTCGAGGCGGCCACCGAGATCAAGTTCTGCCAGGCCCGACAAGCCCGGCACGAGAGGGCACAGCGCGCGCCATTCCGCGTTGGTGCGCGCAACGACGCTGATCCAGTCGTCGTCGCCCGCGCAGCGCCATACGCCGTGCGGCGCATGACGCATCGTGGCATTGCCCGTCGGTTTCGGCGATGTGCCCAGCTGGGTCGCGACCAGGGGCTCGGCCATGGTCCAGAGCATCGCCTCGATCATCGAGAAATCGATGCGCGCCACGCCGCCTTCGTGCTGCCGATGCCAGAGCGCGGCGGCGGCGGCAAAGGCAAGCATCAGGCCGCACATCGGATCGAGCCAGGCCAGGCCGATGCGCGGCGCGACCTCAGGATGACGATTGAGGCCGGCAAATCCGGCGTAGCACTGCAGCAGCGTCCCATACGCGACCGCCTGTGACTCCGGCCCCGTTCTCCCCATCCCCGAGGCGGAGATATAGATGAGATCCGGGTTCACGGCCTTCAGCGCCTCCGCGCCCAGACCGAGCCGATCCATGACGCCGGTGGCGTAATTTTCGATCAGGATGTCGGACCTGGCGGCCAGCGCCCGCGCCACCTCGACAGCCTGCGGCTTCTTCAGGTCAAGCACGATGCTCTTCTTCGCTTGACCCAGCACCGTATGCAGTTCCGATTCGCGCCCCGGGTCGCCCCTGCCGGGCGCTTCGACCTTGATGATCTCCGCCCCCATTGCGGCCAGGTAGCGCGTCGTCGTCGGACCGGCGATCACCCAGCTGAAATCGAGCACGCGAATGCCCGACAACGGCATCGGTCCCGTCGGCGTGAGCTGCTTGCGCCCCGACGCGGTAACACTGAGGCCGAACGGCGTGCCCGGCGCCTGAATTGCTTTTCCGGCGAGATTTTTCGGCCGGTAGTAACGGCGATGCCGCATCTGCGGCGTGTCCAAATGCTCCGCGACGTCGCGCAACGGAAAGCTCGGGACATGCTCGCGCTGTGCCGTGTCGGCGATCCATTGCTTGTCGTGTTGCCGGCTCCAGTGCGACATCAGCGCATGCAGGGCATCCCAGTTCTTCACCCGGTTGGCCTTGGAGACGAAGCGCGGGTCGGCGCCCCAGGCCGGTGATCCCATCGCTTTCAGCCACGATGCCCACTGTTTCTCTTCGCGCGGGGAAATCGCGGCGTAGCCGTCGCGCGCCGGCAGGATCGTGACCGTGGCACCATTGCCGTCGCTCAGGCGCTTGCGGTCCCAGCTCTTTTTGCCGAGGCCCGCGCGCGCGAGCTCGGTCATGGCGAGCGTCGCCAGGGCTTCGTGGATCGATACATCGATGGACGCACCGGACGGATGGCCCAGCGCCGCATGCATGCCGGCACAGGCGGCCGCCGATCCGCCGATGAACGCCGATTGCTCCCCCACGGGACGTATCGGCGCCTCCGACAGATCGTCCACCTGCCCCGTCAGCTGGCGCGAAATGCCGCTGGCGAAGAACAGGGTCAGGTCGGTGGCCGGAGCGTCTGCCTGGGGTCCCGTCTCGCCATAGGGCGAGATCGACACGACAGTCGCCGACGCATTGATCCGCCGGAGCTGAGGCAAGTCGTAGGGACTCGCCAGCCAATTCTTCGGCTGCCCCTCGCGCACAATCAAATGAGCGGCCGCCAGGCCCTCGCGCCGCTCCGCTGCCTCCGCGGCAACGGCTTTGCCATGGTTCAGGTAGGCTAAAAGCGTCGTGTCGGCGCCAGGATCGATGCAGGTCACGTGCGCGCCGACGTCGGCCAGCAGTCGGCCGCAAACCGCGGCAGCCGTGCCGCCGCCGATCTGGGCCACATTAAATCCGGTCAACAGCGTCATGCCTGTCTTCCTTTCGGATCATGGCGGACTTGGCCAGCAGAGTCGCTGAAAGAGACCTGCAGCGACTGACCCGAAGCGGACCTGGCGAAAACTGTTAGGCGCCGAGCGCTTGGCTTCAGAACCGATTGAGGGATACCATCAAGCCTGGAATGAATATCGCCAGCAGCTCGGGAGAGCAAACCGTGCCGGACCTCGTGACGTCTGAAGCTCAGCTCGATGCGATCTACGGCCAGCCGGCCGGCCCGGCCGTGATCAAGGAGATCGACCACATCTCCGAGCATTATCGCCGCTTCATCGAGACCTCGCCCTTCGTCATTCTCGCCACGGCGGGCCCGGAAGGGCTGGATTGCACGCCGCGCGGCGACCCGGCGGGCTTTGTCCGCGTGGTCGACAGCCGGACCGTCATGCTGCCGGACCGGCGCGGCAACAACCGCATCGATTCCCTGCGCAACATCGTCCGCGACCCGCGCATTGCGCTGCTGTTCCTGATCCCCGGGGTGGGCAGGACACTGCGCATCAATGGACGCGCAGCGATCAGCATCGACCGCGAGCTCTGTGCGTCGTTCACCATGGACGGCAAGGTGCCGCGCAGCGTCATCGTCGTCACCGCAGAAAGTGTCTACACGCAGTGTCCCAAGGCGCTCGTTCGTTCGCGGTTGTGGGACGCAAGCCTGCATGTCGACGAAAGCAGCCTGCCCAGCAGCGGCACGATCATGAAGGCGCTGCAGAAGGGCTTCGATGGCGAAACCTATGACCGCGACTACCCGCAGCGGCTCAAGGAAACCATCTACTGAGCAGGCGGGCCACGGTCCCCGGCCGCGCCTGAAGGCGACCGGCACCGGCGCCACGGTCCGCAGCGCCCACGCGACCCCGGCAGGGCTTCCGGGAAGGACCTGATCCGACACCGACCGCCGGCCCGGAAATCGACATCGGCCGCACGGCGCGGCGACCGAAAGCCCCTCTCCCGCCGCCTTGGACAACCCCCGCAATTGCACTAGGGTTGCTCCATCTCCTAGCAATGCCCGCCTCATTAGCAATGTCCCCGCGACTGCGCCTGTTTGTATGAATTGCGCGGTGTTCCAGAGAATCCCATGGCCCTCATCAAGAAATCCAAGCTGAACCCCGGAACAGCCCCGGTGGTGGTCGTCGACCCTGCCGTGGGCCGGCCGCCTGCCCGGAGCGCTCCATCGAACGGGGCAGCCAGGCGTGTTTCTGCCCGCTCCCAGGACAAGCTCTCCGAGCGTCTTGCCGCGGCAACCGAGGAATTGGCAAGCGGCCTCACCGAAGCCTCCGCGGCCGCCGAAGAGCTGCGCCGGTCGATGGAGCAGATCGCCAGCGGCGCCAGCGAGGCCGCGGGCGCCTCCCAGGAGCAATTGTCGGCCATCAAGCAGGTCGTCGCCAGCTTGGGCGTGGCGCGCACGCAAGCCGAAGCCTCGCGGCGCCGCACCGAAGCCGTCGAGGTCGTGCTGGCGGAAACCGCGGTGCAGATCGGCACCTCGGTCCGCGCCATCGAGCGCAACGGCCTTCGCCAGGGTGCGTCGGTCGAGCTCATCACTGAATTGGAGCGCCGCGCGCAGGACATCGGCGAGATCACCGGTGCCGTGAGCCGGATCTCGGACCAGACCAACCTTCTCGCGCTCAACGCCGCCATCGAGGCGGCGCGGGCATGCGATCACGGCCGCGGCTTCGCCGTCGTTGCCGACGAGGTGCGTGCGCTCGCCGAGACCTCGGAGAAAAGCGCGCAGGACGTCCAGAAGCTCGCGACCTCGATCCAGACCGACGTTCGCGACATCGCCACCGCGCTTCAGCAGGCCGCCGAGGCGGCGGTCACCGAGTCGAAGGGCGGCGCCGCCGTCGTGGCGATGCTGGACGGTTTGCGCCAGGACATGCAAAGGATCGCCGAGGGCAGCCAGGAAACCCTGACCGGCGCGCTGGAAGCCGATCGCGCTGCCAGCGAAGCCGAAAAAGGCGCCCTCCTGGTCGCCAGTGCGGCGGAGGAGCAGTCCTCGGCCGCCAACGAAGCCCAGGCGGCGATCCAGGAGCAGGCCAAGTCGCTCGAGCAGGGACAGACGGCCGCCCAGGAGCTGGCGATGGTGGCCGAGCAAGCCCGCACCGGGAAGGTCGACGCAACATCCGCCGAGCAGATCAGCGCCACCGCGGAAGAGCTGTCGGCCACCATCCAGGAACTGTCGAGCGCCTCGCGCCAGATCATGGCCGCCATCGGCCAGATCAACCGCGGCTCCCAGCAGCAGGCCGCC
>DATHNU010001031.1:0-8135 GCA_035485695.1 Reyranella sp.
GTTCTCGGCGTTGTGCGGCCAGGCGCACAGTCTCGGCGAGATGATCGTGTTCCGCGCGCTGCAGGGCTTCGCCGGCGGCGTCATGATCCCGCTCGCCTTCACCATCGTCATGACCATGCTCCCGCGCTCGAAGCAAGCGACCGGGCTGGCCGGCTACGCGGTGACGGCGACCTTCGCGCCGGCGATCGGCCCGACGATCGGCGGCTATTTCACCGACAATTACGGCTGGCCCTGGATCTTCTACATCAACCTGGTCCCCGGCGCGGTCATGCTCGCAGCACTGTGGTACGGCCTGCCGAAGCAGGCGACGCAGCTTGGCTTGCTGCGCCAGGGCGATTGGCGGGGCATCGCGCTGATGGCCGTCGGCCTCACCGCCCTGCAGACCGTGCTCGACGACGGCAATGTCTATGACTGGTTCGGCTCGCCGTTCATCGTCAATTTGAGCCTCCTGGCGGCGGCGGCGCTGGGCGCCTTCGTGATCCTCGAATTCGTGACGGCCCGGCCGCTGGTCAATCTGCGGCTGCTCGGCCGGCGCAACTTCGGCTTTGGCACGCTGGGCAACTTCCTGCTCGGCTTCGCGCTCTACGGCTCCGCCTATCTGCTGCCGCAATACCTCGCCGTCACGCAAGGCTTCGACTCGCAGCAGGCCGGCGAGGTGATCGCCTGGACCGGGCTGCCGCAGCTGCTGCTGATCCCGCTGGTGCCGCTGCTGATGAAGCGGCTCGATGCGCGCTGGCTGGTCGGCGCCGGCCTGCTGGTCTTTGCCGCCAGCTGCTTCATGAACATCGAGCTCGACCGGAACTACGCCGGGCCGCAGCTCCTCTGGCCGAACATCGTTCGGGCGATCGGCCAGGCGCTGGTGATGACCCCGCTGTCGGCGATCGCCATGCTCGGCATCGCGCCCCGCGAGGCGGGCGGTGCGTCGGGTCTCTTCAACATGATACGCAATCTCGGCGGCGCGATCGGCACCGCGGCGGTCGAGACGTTCTTCACCAAGCGCGAGCAGTTCCACTCGGCCATCATCACCCCGGCTGTCTCGCTGCTCGAACCGGCGACGCGCAGCCGGCTGGCCGGCTTGCAGCAGTACTTCATGTCCCATGGCTTCCCCGATCCGGCGAGCGCCATGCACCGCGCCATCATCGCCGTCGGCGCCACGATCCGCGCCCAGGCGACGATCATGGGCTACGCCGATTGCTTCGCCTTGCTGGGCGTCGTGCTGCTCGTCGCCACTATATTGGTTGCGGTGCTGAAAAAGGGCGCCGCGTCCGGCGCCGGCGCACATTAGTCCGTGGCGCACGCATGGAGGACGCGGGACTGGACCGGCAGGGGTCGCTGCAAGGGCTCGGTCGATCGCAGAGCCGGCTGGGTTGGTCGTCCGCGGCAACAACGCCGGCACTTGGCGCGTCTTCGCGAGCGGAGCCCGTGATCGGGGCCGTCCGTAAGCCGCCAGCGATCTAGTCCCGCATCGCCCGATTTTGCAAGGGTCGTCACCGGACGCTTGGGCCGACATGCATAGAGAGCGGTGCAGCAAGACGGCCAGCACGGGTGTAGACGGATGGCCGCGCGATTGTTTCAGCCTTATGCTGTGTTGATGACAGTTTGTGGCGACCTCCTTCTCATGGGCTCGGGCCCGCTTTGTGAAGGGGCTGCGCCACTTCCGACGGCCGTCCGCTAGCCCGTGGACCAGTCGACCCCCTCGTCTGTTGCCAGGATCGGTACCCCGGTTCCGCCGTCCCCTCACGTTTCACAGCCAGCCGCGGGGGTTCTGCCGCGCCGCTCGACGTTGTCCGCGGGTGGCATCCGCCTGCCGCTGGGTCCGCGGTCCCTCGCCATTGCCGCCGTCCTGCTCGTGGCGGCCGTCTATGGCGGCCGCGAGCTCTACCTGCGGCTGACGCACATCTATGAATACGATGCGCGCGCCACCGCCGATATCGTCACCATGTCCAGTCGCGCCGACGGCTGGGTCATGGAGATGCCGGCACTGGAGGGAACGCGCGTCGCGGCGGGCGAGGTGGTGACCCGCATCGACGATCGCGTGGCCAGGCTGCGTGCCGACGCCTTGCGCGCGCAGATCGAGGGCATCAGCGCCGAACGCGCCAAGCTGCGCGCCGAGCGGCTTCTCAGCCTGAACCAGGCCGACGCGCTCATGCGCACGCGGACGTCCACGGTCATGGTTCGCGAAAAGGCGCTGGCCGCGCTCAGGTCCGATCTCGACCTGGCGAAGCTCGAGCTCGAGCGCAATTGGTCGCTGTTCGAGCGCCGCGTGGCGGGCGAGCGCCAGTTTCAGATGGCCCAGGCCGCCGTGACGAAGCTCGAAAGCCAGATCCTGCAGCTCCAGGCGGAACACGAGCAGGCCGAAGGCAGCCTCGACGAGGCCCGGGTCGAGCACGACCGGCTGGGCGTGATCGATGCGCAGATCGCGGCGCTCGAGCACCAGGCGGCGAACCTCGAAGCCCAGCTCTCGCAGCAGAATGTCGACATCCAGGATCGCACGATCCGCAGTCCCATTCCGGCGGTGATCGACCGCACCTTCGTGCTGCCGGGCGAATACGTCCAAGCCGGCCAGCGCATCCTGCTGCTGCACGATCCCAACGAAGTGTGGGTCGAGGCCAACATCAAGGAGACCCAGGTCGGCCGCCTGAAGCTCGGCCAGAAGGTCGCCGTGTCGGTCGATGCCTATCCCGACGACACGTTCGTCGGCCGCGTCTCGCGCATCGGCAGTGCGACCACCGCCCGCTTCGCGCTGATCCCGACGCCCAACCCGTCCGGCAATTTCACCAAGATCACCCAGCGCGTGCCGGTCAAGATCGACATCGTCGATCCGCCCAAGCCCCTGACACCGGGCATGATGGTCGAAGTCGAAATTGACATCCGATAGCACTCTTCTTCTCCTCCCCAAGCGACTCAAGTTCCTCTCCCCCGCTAGGGGGAGAGGCTAGGTGAGGGGGCAACGACGTGCGCAAACCCCTCACCCAACCTCTCCCCCTAGCGGGGGAGAGGAGTCAGATTCGATGATGTGTCCACTCCGTAGCAGCGAAGCTGGGGAGGAAGATCAATGACCTCCACCACCCCCATCCAGACTGCCCAGGTCCTGACCGAACGCTACGGCCCGTCCTATCGCTGGCTGGTCACCATCACCGGCATGGTGGGCGTGGTCTCGATGGTGCTGGCGATGACCACGGTCAACGTGGCGGTGCCCGACGTGATGGGCGCCTTCGGCATCGGCCAGGACCAGGCGCAGTGGATGTCGTCGGCCTACATGGCGACCATGACCGCCGGCATGCTGATCAATGCCTGGCTGACCGGCGTTTTGGGCGAGCGGCGCACCTTCGTGGGCGCGCTGTGCTTCTTTTCCGTGGGCGCCCTGCTGGGTGGCACGGCGCCGACCGAGGACAGCCTGATCTTCGCCCGCGTCCTGCAGGGTTTCAGCGCCGGCATCGCCCAGCCGCTGGTGATGGCCACGATCTTCACCGTCTTTCCCGCCGAGCGGCGCGGCATGGCGATGGGCGTGTTCGGCCTGGGCGTCGTGTTCGCGCCGGCCATCGGCCCGACCCTGGGCGGGCTGATGATCGAGTATTTCTCGTGGCGTTACGTCTTCTTCATCTCGCTGCCGTTCTGCCTGATCGCCGCGGTGATGGGGCTGATGTTCATGCCGACGCGGCCCATCCCGAACCGCATCCCGCCCTTCGACTGGCTGGGCTTCGCGCTTCTCTGCGCCGGGCTGTTCGGCCTGATGACCGGGATCGCCGACGGCCAGCGCGAGGGCTGGAGCTCCGACGTCATCGTGCTGCGCCTCGTGGCCGGCGCGGCGGCGGGCGTCGCCTTCATCCTGTGGGAGCTCCGCACCCCGCGCGCCCTGCTCGACGTGCGCATCTTCGCCAACCTCGAGTTCTCGGCGGCTGCCCTGATCGCCTTCATCTTCGGCGCCGGCCTGATGGGCTCGACCTACATCATGCCGGTGTTCGTGCAGACCATCATCGGTTTCACGCCCTTGCTGGCCGGCCTGATGATGATGCCGTCCGGCATCATGCTGGCCTTCATCTTTCCGTTGGCCGGGCGGCTGGCCGATGCCATGCCGGGCTCGACCATGATCATTTTCGGCCTCCTACTGTTCACGGCAGGCTTCGGGCTGATGGCGGTGGCCGACATCGACACGACGTTCTGGACCCTGGTCGGCATGGTCATGGTCTCGCGGCTGGGCCTCGGCTTCATCAATCCCAGCCTCAACTCCTCGTCGCTGAAAGCTCTGCCGGCCGACAAGGTGCGCCAGGGCGCCGGCGTCGCCAATTTCATGCGCCAGCTCGGCGGCGCCTTCGGCATCAACCTGATGGTGGCGTTCTTCGAGGTGCGCACGCGCTTCCATGCCGATGCGCTCACGGCCACCCAGGATTGGGGCAACCGCACCACCGAGCGCCTGCTGCAGCTGGTCGAGCAGCTCATGCAGCGCAGCGGCCTGCCGTTCCAGCAGCAGAAGGCCGGCGCCTACGAGTATCTCGGCGGCATGCTGCATGCCCAGGCGCAGATGATGGCCTTCTCCGACACCTTCATCGTGGTGGGCGTGGTGGCCCTGCTGGCGCTGATCCCGGCCGCCATGCTGTCGCGCTCGCAACGCCGGGTCTTTCGGACGGCGCGGCTGGCGCGCTGAGTGCTTTTAGCCAGCCGGGCAGCGGATCGCCCCGACATCGATGCCGGACGGCATTCTGACCAACATACGCCAACGGCCAGGCGCGGGCGCCGGACCTCGCGAACGATATGTGACAATTGCCACATAGTCGCCTGTAGGCGTGGCGTACGCTGCCCGCGGGAGACGGCCATCGTATAGGCGCTGGCTTTCTATCCGTGGTGCGTACGTGTTTCGCCCACTCACCGTGTGTTGGCAACGGCACACGTGTCGCTGATCAGGTTGCAGAGCCCCCTTGCAAGGTGTGACGCAGAATCACACGACCTTCGCCGCATGTGCACGCCCGGGAGCCACCAGGCCTGCGCAAGGCCGTCGAGCAAACGGAGGCAGCCATGAACGAAATCGTGCAACCCGTTCCCTTGTCGACCCGCTCGTCCGAGCTGGAGCCACCGGTGCTCCGCATATTCATCAGCTACGCCTCGGAAGATCGCGAAATCGCGCTCGCGGTGGGGGAGACCCTGAAAGGGGCGCTTGATGACGATTTCGCGGAGATCAACCTCGACAAGTGGTTCATGGAAGCGGGCATCGAGTTCGCGACCCAGATCCGCAAGAAGCTCGAGCAGACGGACATCTTCATCGTAATCTCCACGGGCATAGAAAAAGAGAGCCACAGCTTCACCGGGATGGAAGTCGGCTACTTCATGCGAGTGATGGAAGGCCGGGAAGGCCGCCCCGGACGCATGGTGCCCCTGTTTCTGAAGTCCGCGCCCGCGACAATGAGTTCGGTCCAAGGCATCGGCATTGGATTCGACAGCAAGGTTCTCAATCTTCTGCCGAAAGCCTTCGATGCCCAGAACGACGTCGGGCCGACAGATCCGATGTGCGCATTCGTGGGGGGCTTGCAGAAAAGGGTGGACGAGGTGCGCGCGTCGATAAGGATGAAGCCGGTAACCCTTCGTCCCGAACAAAATCCGATTGCCTGCGTCAAGACAATGCGGCGAAAGATTTTTCAAATTCTCAGGAAGAAGGCTGAAATCGCCTTCCGGCCTCAGAAGCAGGTGCTGTTCACGACGACCGATGCGGCATTCAGCAAGAGCCGGCCGGATCTGCCCGCGGACGCCAGGCTTCAGCCTGATCCGTCAGGCAGTCCGATGAGCATCTTCGGCCTGCCCGACGTAGACATGACATGGGAAAGTTTTCTGACCTCGATCTCAGGCACCGAGTATTGCGACTCCTGGCGCCAGGCGATCACCAGCGTCATCAGCTCTTCGTTCCCCGACAAAATCAACGTCGATAACAGCCAGGTCGTGATTTCGGCTGACAAGACAAAGAGCTACCGGATCATCCTGACCGCCTGCACCAAGTACTTCGACGATCGACGCGAATTTTCTCTGTGCTTCGTCGAAGGCCTGAGACGCAAAGATTTTGGCAACGACAACACGAGCCTGCTCCTCAAGGGACTCGACATCGCCTGCAGGTTCAGATTCTTGCTCCTCGAAGTGGACAGCGAGTTTTCACACAACAACATTTCTCTGACCAGACCAAGTGACCTGCCGGGCCTGGGGCATAGCCTCATACGCGAGCTCGACCTGCTCGAACGTGATGCCAGGGATGCTGGACTGCACCAGACAAGCGTCTGGAGCAACTTCGTGGCCTGGCCGCGCTTGCGCAAGATGGTCGAAGAGTACCAGCCGCAGGAGCAGGCGTTGCGGGGCGTCATCCGGAAAATTCTCGAGTTGCAAGACAAGCCGGATGACCTCGCTGGTCTGCAGAAGGAGATGGCGAGCATCGTGCTGGGTATCGAAACGACGATGCGGCCCGCAAACGCGCTTGTGGTCCGCTCCATGGCATCACAGCTTAAGCAGATGGTGGCAGGCCCTGGCCTGGATGCGCTCGGTGTCGCTGCAAACAAGGGCGCCCCGGAGGCAATGGGAGGCTACAGCTTCAGGACGGCCGAGCCGTACATCGGCGAGTATGTGTGTGTACGTCCAGATTTCAAAAATCCAACGAATCTGTATGCCTACCTGATGGACATCAGTTGGAATGAGGACGATGGGCATCTCATCTTCCAGGAGAAGAAGCGGCAGGATGCCAAATTCACGCACACGGGAGATGTCTACCTTGCAGAGGGTTCTCCTGTCGTGAATCTCGTCACCATCGCGAAAGGCAAGGTTCGCCAGATCATCCTCTCGACGATCGATGGTGATGGGGTGATGAAAGGCCTTCTCCAAACGCTCTACAACCCATTCGGAACGGCTTTCATGCCAGTCAGCGCACCTTTCGTCCTGAAGAAGACGAACGGGCACGAGTTCGCGATGGGGGAGCTAGACGAGACGCAGAGCGATTACAAAGCTCATCGACAGCTTCTCGAAGAGGTCACGAAGGACAGGTTCGGGAAGCACATCGGACTCGGTTGAAGCAACCATGACGTTGGCCTCGCGGCCGCCGGCGAAATCAGGTGATCGACAGAGGTAGTCAGCCGCGATCACATATCTGCTGTAGCGCAGGCAGCAAAGGCGAGAATCCCGTCGCAGAGGCTGCTGTCTGTTGCGGCCGGCAAAACATCGGCGGGACTCCTGCCCATGTGCGACGCCGTCGATCGCCGGGGCCGGCTAACCCTTTGTACCAGAACCAATATTAATTCTGGTGCCCCCACCACCGGCGACCAACGTTTCGGTCTCCAAGGTTTTCCCGCCTGCTCCCTACACGATCCGGCTGGTCCTGTTGGCCCAGTAGTGGTCGCGCAGCAGCCGGTTGGAGAGCTTGCCGGTCGGCAGGCGCGGCAGCTCGGACTCGAAGGATAGACGCCGGTCCAACCCTGCGCCAAAGTCCGCGCATGCTCGAAACATCGCTCAAGACCAAGATCATGAACGAGGTCGATCGCCAGTTCGACGATCAGACCAAGGTGCTGGCCGACCTGGTGAAGATCCCCTCGACGCGTTTTCGCGAGGCGCCGGCGCAGGACATGATGGCCCGCCTGTTCAAGCAGGACGGGCTGGGTGTCGACCGCTGGCAGATCAAGATCGACGACCTGAAGCACCTGCCGGGCTACTCGCCGCACTCCCAGGACTACGACGACGCCTGGAACGTGGTCGGCGCCTGGCGGCCGTCGAGCCCCAAGGGCCGCTCGCTGATCCTGAACGGCCATATCGACGTGGTGCCCGAAGGGCCGCACGACATGTGGAGCCGCCCGCCCTTCGAGCCCGCGATCAAGGACGGCTGGATGTACGGCCGCGGCGCCGGCGACATGAAGGCGGGCCTGATCCTGAACGTGTTTGCACTGCGCGCACTCCGAGCGCTGGGCTGGCAGCCGGCGGCCGACGTCTACCAGCAGTCGGTGGTCGAGGAGGAATGCACCGGCAACGGCGCGCTGGCCTGCCTGCAGCGCGGCTATCGCGCCGACGCCGCCCTCATTCCCGAGCCGTCATCGGGCGTGCTGACCGTGGCGCAGGTCGGCGTCATGTGGTTCCAGGTCAAGGTCACCGGCCATCCCGTGCATGTCTACAAGGCCGAT
>DATHNU010001032.1:0-2063 GCA_035485695.1 Reyranella sp.
TCTGGGCGCGGAAACGCTCGGCGCAGATCGGCGCCAGGGCCACCACGACGGCATCGTGCGAGGCCGAGGTCTGTGCTGTCCGTGCGGAGCCGCCGGTCACCCACCCGCCCCAGCTGAAGCCTACAACGGCACACACGACGGCGCCGCCAACGGCGGACCACAGGATGGTGGAGATATTCTTCGGCATTTCCATGGAAAGTCCTTTCGCGGCCGACAGGCGGCCGTCAGCTCGGCAGGCGCAAGACTGCGCCGCCGACAATCAACAGGATCAAGAAAATCGGAAACAGGACGGGCGATACGAGCCGGTCATCATTCGCACACCTCGCCAACCCGGGCGGGAGCGCACGTATCTCTCAGCCATCGCAAGCCTACGGATTCGTGGGCGACGGTACTCGTATCTGTACGCTCTTCGCGCGGCGCTGTCGAATCGCTGTGCGGCTCAGCGACGGCCTCGCGCGCCGCCATTGTCATGTCACAGGAGGCTGTTTATCTGGCTTTCATGAAGTCCATGAGAGACCCTCTCTCCGAATCCCGTCTCGCCGACATCATCGACCAGGCCCGCGGCAAGGGGCCCGCCGACCTGGTCATCAAGTCGGTCGGCATTTTCGACCTCACCTCGGGTGAAATCGCGGTGGGCGACATCGCGATCGCGGGCGATCGCATCGTCGGCACCTACCAGACCTATTCCGGCGCCACCGAGATCGACGGGCGCGGGCTCATCGCGGTGCCGGGCTTCATCGACAGCCACGTCCATTGCGAATCGACGCTTGTGCCGCCGCTGGAATTCGATCGCTGCGTCGTGCCGCGCGGCACCACGACGGCGATCTGCGATCCGCACGAGATCTGCAACGTGCTGGGCGTCCGCGGGCTCCGATTCTTCCTGAAATGCGCCGAGGTCACGGTCATGGACCTCCGCGTGCAGCTCTCGTCCTGCGTGCCGGCGACCCATCTCGAAACCTCGGGCGCGCGGCTGGAAGCGAAGGACCTGCTGCCCTTCAAGACGCATCCCAAGGTACTGGGCCTTGCCGAGATGATGAACGTGCCGGGCGTGCTCAACAAGGACCCGGGCGTGCTGCACAAGCTTGCGGCTTTCTCCGACGTGCAGATCGACGGCCATTCGCCGCTGCTCTCGTCCTACGACCTCAATGCCTACATCGCCGCCGGCATACGCAACTGTCACGAGACGACGTCGGCTGACGAGGCGCGCGAGAAGCTCGCCAAGGGCATGCAGATCCTGATCCGTGAAGGCACGGTGTCCAAGGATCTCGCCGCCCTGGCCGAGCTGCTGACGACCGAGCGCGCGCCTTTCCTGGCGCTCTGCACCGACGATCGCAACCCGCTCGACATCGCCGAGGAAGGCCACATCGATTACCTGATCCGCGCCGCCATCGGCCGCGGCGTGCGGCCGCTCGACGCCTATCGCGCCGCCACCTGGTCGGCAGCCCGCCATTTCGGCCTGTTCGATCGCGGGCTGGTGGCGCCCGGCCAGCGGGCGGACATCGTGCTGCTGGAGGATCTTGCTTCCTGCAAGGTCCATTCCGTGATCTGCCGCGGCGCGCCGGTGACGCCGGACCGCTTCCGCACGCGGCCCGACGTGGCGCTGGTCGGCCTCGATTCGGTGAAGCTGCGGCCGGTGACAGCCGACACCTTCCACGTGCCGCGCGGCACCGGCGAATCGCCGCCGGTGATCGGCGTGCGGCCGGGCAGCATCCTGACCGACCGGCTGGCGATCAACGTGTCGTCGCGCGAGGGCGGCCTCGTGGCCGACACCGCGCTCGATATCCTGAAGGTGGCGGTGCTGGGCCGGCACAGCCGCCACGGCGGGGTCGGGCACGGCTTCGTCAAGGGCTTCGGTATCCGGCACGGCGCGATCGCCTCGTCGGTCGGCCATGACAGCCACAATGTCTGCGTCATCGGCTGCGCCGATTCGGACATGGCCGTGGCGGTGAACCGGCTGATCGAGATCAAGGGCGGCTTCGTGGCGGCGGTCGACGGCAAGGTGACGGCCGAACTGGCGCTGCCTGTCGCCGGCCTGATGAGCGACAAGCCGTTCGAGGAGGTCG
>DATHNU010001033.1:0-3047 GCA_035485695.1 Reyranella sp.
ATGAAGTTCAAGCAATGGCGTAAAGCTCATCCGCTAACGGCAGAGCAGCGACGAAAGCACAACGTTCGGATGCTCTCGCACAAATATTGGCTGCGTGGGAAGCTGCGGCAGAAGCCCTGCCGACGCTGCGGAGACGCCAACAGCGAACGTCACCACCCCGACTATTCACGCCCGCTGTTCGTGATCTGGCTCTGCCGGCCGTGTCATCTGCGGCTGCACGCGGCCAAGCGCAGGAAACGGCGATGAACGATGATAATGTCCCCAGTTGGGCGGCGTGTCATGAGGGCCGCACTTCACCGCCGCGCCGCCCGATGCGCCACGACCGACTGGGTGGCGGCGTCCAGGCTGTTTTGCTCGATCTGTCTCGAGATCTCGCTTTGCCTGAAACCGTCCGGGCCGGCGATGGCTGACACGAGGGCCTGGTTCTCGTATCGGCAGGCCGCCACGACGGCCATGCCGATCGTCGCGGCGTCGGACCGGTAGTCGTCGAGCGCGGCCACGTTCCGGGCCAGGCAGGTGTCGCGCGCGTTGCGAAGCTGCACGACCTCCTGCGGCGGCGGCGCGCTGTTGACGACGGCACAGCCGCACAGCGTCACGAACGGAATCAACAGCGATCCCAGTCTCTTCGTCATCTGTGACATTCTCGGGGCCCTCGCGCGCGCGTTGCCGGTCCTGACAGCGCGACAGCCTCTCGCGGCAAGATGAGAAAATCAACGCCCCTTCGTGAAAGGCCGTGCGCCGGCATCATTCGAGGCGACGTCAGGCGCGATGGACCGGGTGAAATGCCGGAAGCGGCCGCGATGCCCGCCGCGGATGGGCCGAGTGTCGCTCTTCGATCGTCCCGCGCCTGTGTGTGGAAACCCACATCGTCCGCGGAGCGCTCGCCCTACGGTTGTGTTGCCGGAGGTCCGGCAATCTCGATGACGCCTACTCACGGGAGAATATCATGTCAAAGAATCGGAGCGAACTGCAGAACGAAGTTGCGCGCGCCTTGATTGAATCCAAGGCGGTCGATCTGGAAGTCGTCGGCAAGGTCCTGGGCCAGTTCGGCGCCCGCGCCGCGATGAGCGGCGACACGATCGGAGCCATCATCGGCCGGAGATGCTGGGATATCTGCATCCCGCCGGAGCCGTATGGCGTCAACGTGGCCGAGATCGCCGGCGCCGCCAACCGCTGACCTTCCCGTCAGCGTAGCCCGCGCCCCGATGGCGACTGCTTCAGCATCGGACTGGACGGAGGACGACTTGTCGAGGCAGGTCGTCCTCGCGCTGGGCTTCGCCAGGGGTGTGCTGGACGACATCGACTCCGCGGCCGACAGCCCGCTCGGCCGCATCGCGCAGAAGGTCGTCGCCGAGACAGCCATGCTGCTGTACGCCGTCGCTCCCCTGCGCGCGACGCATCGCGAGGTCGAGACGGCCTCAGCGCGCCTGGCGTCGCGGCTCGTGCCCCTGGCGCGCAGCACGGAGGTCCAGGCGGCGGTCTGCCTGGATCCGGGCAAGGCCCTCGACCATGCCATGAGCCACATCCTGCTCGACAGGCTGGGCCACCCCGACGCCGCCTTCGACACGCTGCTGCAGGGCGCCCAGCAAACCGGTCGACAGCTCGGCCCGGAGCGCCTGCCGCATCGACTGATCGAGCAAGAGTGGCTCGAGCAGATCTGGCCGCACGGTGCGCCTTCGCAGCGGCGCCTGTCGGAGGCCGTTGCGGCATCGGTGCTGGGCCGGCCGCTGGACGCCCTGAAGGTATCGCGCGCCGACATCTACGCCTTCACGCATGCGCTGCTCTACGCCACCGACATGGGGCGGCGGCCGCTCGCTTCGGCGCGGCGACGCCGGGACATCGAGGCGGATGCCCTCGTCGCCCTGGGATTTGCCCTCGATGCCGAGGATTGCGACCTCACCGTGGAAGTGCTGTGGACTTGGCCGATGCTCGGGTTGCGCTGGCATCCCGCGGCGCTGTTTGCGCTGAAAGGCCTGATCGAGCGACAGGACTCCCTGGGCTTCCTGCCGGGCATCGGGTTCGAAGCCCAAAGGATCGCTGGAGTGTCGGCCGAGCAACGGGAACGCCACGTGCGGGAGACCTGCTACCACACCGTCTACGTGATGGGATTTCTGTGTGCCGTCGCGTCGAGGCAGGACCGGTTGCCACACCGGGCGTCACGTCGCACGAAGCGTGGCACGAGCTGGGGCGCCGTCCTGCTCGATCTTTTGCAAGGCGACCAGCATCGTCCCGACTGGTGCGCCCGCATGGCCGAACGAGGCGCCGAGCTGCAGGACGCTGCAGCGCCGCTGTTTCTGTCGGTCTTGTTGAGGCGAGCGGCCGAGGCCAGTGACCTGGCCCGCCTGCGTCTGGTGTTGAACGCCGCGCTGCAGTGCGGGCTGGCCGATGGCCCGGCGCCGCTGCAGGCCGCCGCTCTCCTGCGGCGCGCGCAATGCCTTGCCGAAGGCCTGATGCGCGACGGAACGGCTGCCCCTGGCCTGCCGGCGGCGCAAGTGAACGAGGCGCCGCTACCATCCGATAACACGTGGACCGGATGACTCGTTGGCCGCGTTGGCTTTGTTGCTGTAGACGGAGCCGATCAATGATGTCCGTTCCTGAGCCCAAAGCGGCCTTCGGTAGGGTTCCCTGCCAAGTCGCAAAAGTGCCAACTTCAGACTCATGCATTGCGCCGAATGGAGGGTGCAATTGGGTCGAGGCCGCGTAAAAACTCTCGCGTTCTCACACGCCGCGCAGCAGGAGCTGCAGGGGCGCAAGGAACGGGAAGTGTTGCGGGCGCAGGAAGCGCTGGCGCGCCAAAGCAGAAGGTAGAGCGGCTGCGCAAGGCACGCGAGGGCTGAGCCCAACGAGCGTCGTTCCAAGACTACTACTTGTGAGCGGTTGGCAGGCCCGTGCTTAGGTGGCCGAGCATCTGCCGCTGTGGGCGGCCGATGACAACGCGAAGGGCGCTCGATGGACCGCTCAGCACGGGCCTCGATCAGCGAGCGCATCGTCAGTAACACTGCGCGAAGACTACATCGAACTTCTTGAACGGCGCCCAGCCGTCGTTG
>DATHNU010001034.1:0-3594 GCA_035485695.1 Reyranella sp.
GAGCGCGGCCAGCCGCAGCGCCGCCACGTGATCGCCCGGCGCCAGAGCTATCACGGCAATACGCTGGGGGCGCTGGCGGCCGGCGGCAACGAATGGCGGCGCGCGCCCTTCTCGCCGCTCTTGATCGAGACGCATCACATCGATCCCTGCTTTGCCTATCGCTTCCAGGAGCCGGGCGAGATGGAAGAGGCCTATGCCGAGCGTGCCGCCGGCGCGCTCGAGGCCAAGATCCTGGAACTCGGCTCCGATACGGTGATGGCCTTCGTCGCCGAGACTGTCGTGGGCGCCACCGCGGGTGCGGTGACGCCGGCCAAAGGCTACTTCAAGCGCATCCGCGAGATTTGTAATCGCCACGGCGTGCTTCTGATCCTCGACGAGGTGATGTGCGGCATGGGCCGTACCGGCACCCTGCATGCCTGCGAACAGGAAGGCATCGCGCCCGACCTCATGACCATCGCCAAGGGACTGGGCGGCGGTTACGAGCCGATCGGCGCCGTCCTGCTCGGCAAACAGATCTACGATTCATTCGCCCAAGGCAGCGGCTTCTTCCAGCACGGCCACACCTACATGGGCCATCCCCTGGCCTGCGCGGCGGGACTGGCGGTGCAGGAGACGATCCGGCGCGACGATCTCCTGGCCAATGTCCGCAACATGGGCGCGCTGCTGCGCCGTCGCCTTGGCGAGCGCTTCGGCAACCATCCGCATGTCGGCGACATCCGCGGCCGCGGTCTCTTCCAGGCGGTCGAGCTGGTTGAGGACCGCTCGACCAAGGCGCCGTTCGATCCGGCGAAGAAGCTCCACGCCAAGGTAAAGAAGGCCGCCATGTCGCGCGGCCTCATGGTCTATCCCATGGGTGGCACGATCGACGGTGCGCGCGGCGACCACGTGCTGCTGGCGCCGCCTTTCATCGTCACCGCCGACCAGATCGGCGAGATCGTCGACCGCCTGGGCAACGCCATCGACGACGCGCTGGCGTAAACCAACACCACCTCGCCCTGAGGAGGCGCGCAGCGCCGTCTCGAAGGGTGGGCCACGGTCATACTGTAGCCCACCCTTCGAGACGCGGCCCTTCGGGCCGCTCCTCAGGGTGAGGTGTTCGGGTTGTTTCAACCCTCGTGGCGGCATGCTCTACTGACAAGCGGAGGAAGCAAGAATGAACCCGCCGCGCCGATATGTGTTGGCAGCGAGCGTCGCTGCCCTGTTGGTCGTGGCGCCAGAGGCCATCGCTCAGACCTATCCTTCGCGCCCCGTCACCATGATCGTGCCGGCTTCGGCCGGTGGGCCAACCGACGCCATTGCCCGCGTGCTCTCCGAGCGCATGACCGCCAACCTGGGCGGCACCGTGCTGGTCGACAACGTGGCGGGCGCTGGCGGTTCGATCGGCGTCGGCAAGGTCGCGCGGTCCGCGCCGGACGGCTACACGCTGGGCATCGGCCAGTGGAGCCATTACGTGCTGAACGGCGCGACCTATGCCTTGCAGTACGATCTTCTGGCCGACTTCGCGCCGATCTCGCTGATCGTCACCGGGCCGCTGCTGCTGGTCAGCCGCAAGGACTTGCCGGCCAATGATCTCAAGGAACTGATCGCCTGGCTGAAGGCCAACCCCGACAAGGCCACGGCCGGCACCGGCGGCGTCGGCAGCCCGCCGCACATTTCCGGCGTCTTCTTCCAGAAGATGACCGGCACGCAGTTTCAGTTCGTGCCTTATCGCGGCACGGCGCCGGCGATGCGCGACCTCCTGGCCGGCCAGATCGATATCATGATCGACCAGGCCTCCAACGTGCTGCCGCAACTGAGTGCCGGCACGATCAAGGCCTTCGCGGTCACCAGTAAAGAACGCCTGCCGTCGGCGCCCGATGTGCCGACCGTCGATGAAGCGGGACTGCCCGGCCTCTATGTCTCGGTGTGGCACGGCCTGTGGGCGCCCAAGGGCACGCCGGCCGATGTCATCGCCAAGCTGAACGGCGCCGTGGTGAAGTCCCTGGCCGAGCCGGGCACCAGGGAGAAGCTCGCCGCCCTGGGCCAGGACATCCCTCCCGCCGATCAGCTCACGCCGCAGGCGCTTGGCGCCTTCCAGAAGGCCGAGATCGAGAAGTGGTGGCCGATCGTGAAGGAAGCGGGCATCAAGGCTGAATGACCATGAAAGTAGGCGTGCTGCAGTTCTTCGCCTGGCCGGGCCGGCATGGGCCCTTGGAAGAGGTCTATGCGCGTGCGCTCGAGCGCATCGAAATCATGGATCGCGGTGGCTTCGACGCGGTGTGGCTGGCTGAGCACCATTTCACCACCTTCAGCGTCTGTCCCTCGGTGCACATGCTGGGCACGCTGGCCGCGGCGCGCACCAAGCGGCTGCGCATCGGCACGGCGGTGTCGCTGGCCGCGCTCTACCATCCGCTGAGGTTGGCCGAAGAGGTGGCGCTGCTCGACATGCTGTCGGGTGGTCGGGTCAACTGGGGCGCCGGCCGGGGCTTCGCCCATTCCGAGTTCAACGCCTTCGGCGTGCCGCCGGAAGAAAGCTCGGAGCGCTTTCGCGAGGCCGTTGAGATCGTCCTGCGGGCGTGGACGCAGGAGCGCTTGAGCTTCCAAGGTGCGCACTTCAGCTTCGACGGCATCGAAGTGCTGCCCAAACCCTTGCAGCAGCCCCATCCGCCGACCTGGATGGCGGCGACGTCGGAGACGGCGATCGATTGGGCGGCGAGCCGGGGCTTTTCCATCCTGATGGATCCCCACGCCTCGATGAAGGATCTCGGCAACAAGCGCCAGCGCTATGCCCAGAAGCTCATCGAGGCGGGCTTCTCAGATAAAGGCCGCGATATTCCGATGGCACGGCTTCTGGCCCTGGCACCGACCACCAGCGAAGCCGAAGCCATCGCCCGGCGCGGCGCACAATGGCTGGTCGACGCCTATGCCGGCCCGCAGCACGCGCACAAGAAGACACTGCAAACGCCGCGAGACTACGGCGGCAAGGAGCCGGTCCAGTATTATGTCGACAGCGTCATCCTGCATGGTACGCCGGCGTCTGTTGTTGAGCAGATCGGGCGGCTGAAGGAAGAGATCGGCCTGAACTATCTGATGTGTGCGCCGCTGAGCCGCGAGACATTCCGTCTGCTGGCCGACGAGGTGCTGCCGAGGCTGTGAACATCGCCGCGGCGATGATCGTCATGTCGGTGTCGCTGATCTCGATCAGCCCCTGACGCAGCCGGTAGCCCCAGTTCTGCTCCTGCGTGAAGGCCAGCTCGTCCTGCAGCAAGGCGAGCGGCGCGGGCTCGGCGTCGTGCCAGGCAACATCGCGCCGGAAGGGATGGAAGCCGAAGCCCATGTCGGCCTGGTAAAGCGCGCCCGGCTTGACGGTGCCGAGGGCGGTGAAGGCCTGCAGGCGATCCTTGCCGCGCAAGGCGTGGCTCGGCGAATAGACGCGATTGGGCGAATAGTAGACGACGCGGTCGCCGGGCTGCACGCGGCGCAGCGGCGTGGCCTTGCCGTGACAGACCTGCATGAAACCCGCATCGCGCCCGATCTCGACATGTTCGGCGGAAGCGACCGCCAGCCAGTTCCTGCTCATGGGATTCTCCTTAATCGAGGTGAACCCACTTTAAG
>DATHNU010001035.1:0-2487 GCA_035485695.1 Reyranella sp.
CTTCTCGGCCGTGGCGCCCGGCCCGGCATACTTGGCCCAGTTGTCGAAATAAGGCGTGCCGTGGCGCACCCACTCCATCATCCATGCCGGATGCCGCAGCGCCTCGAGCTTGGTCTTCCAGGTGAGCTTGAGCGGCCGGCCCCAGCCGTTGCGCGCATTGCGCTCGCGATTTGAGCCCTCCGGCACGTCGACCGTGAAGACCAGCGTGCGCAGCCCAGCGTCGCCCGCACGCTTGATCATGTCCTCGGAGACCGACTGGTCCTTGGCGGAGTAGAGCTGGTACCAGCCGTGATCGGGCGCGAGCTTGCCGAGGGCCTCGATCGACGCCGTGCTGGAGCCCGACATGATGAAGGGCACGTTGGCATCGCGTGCCGCCTCGGCCAGCATCAGGTCGGCGCCGCGGCGGAACAGGCCGGCGAGGCCGGTCGGCGCGATGCCGATCGGGCTGGAGTAGGTGCGGCCGAACAGAGTGGTCGACTGGTCGCGCACCGAGACGTCGACCAGGTAGCGCGGCACGATGCGCGCCTTGCGAAAGGCCTGCTCATTGGTGGCCAGCCCGACCTCGTCGTCGGTCCCGCCCTCGATGAAGTCATAGGCGATCTTGGGCAGCCGCTTCTTGGCGAGCTTGCGCAGATCTTCGATATTCACCACGCCGTTCATGCCGTCACTCCTACCGGGGTTCATGGCCCGTTACTCGGGCTTCATCACTTTGCGTTTCCAGAGTTCCCATGGCCGCATCACCAGCCCATCGTTGGTCTTGGCCGACGCCGCCGCCTCGTCAGCAGTAAGGTAGGTCACTGTGCCGAGCTTGATCGCCTCGGACTGCAGCCGCGCATTCATCTCGGCATAATAGGCGCGGAACACGACCTGGGGGATGGACGTTCCGACGGTCACCGAACCGTGGCCGCGCATCAGCACCACCGTCTTGTCGCCCAGCACCTTGGCGAGCGCCGCGCCGAGCTGGGCGTTGCGCACCAAAAGGTCGCTCGCCGGACCCGCGACATCGCGAATCTCGAACACCGGCACGTCGACGCCCATGAACGAGCTCATGTGGTAGATCGGCTGCAGCCGGGTCTTGGAAACGCCGAACGGGATCACCGACGGCGAATGGCTGTGGACGACCGCCTTGACGTCGGGCCGAGCCTTGTAGATCTCGCCATGGATGAAGCGCTCGAGGAACAGCGCCTGCCCCTTGGCATCGACGGCAACGCCGTCGAGATCGTATTCGAGGATGTCCTCGGCTTTCACCAGCGCTGGCGCCATGCTGCGCGACATCAGATAACGGTTGGAATCCTTGTCATGGCGCACCGAGATGTGGCCGAAGCCGTCGACCACGCCCAAATCCGCGAGCACCCGGTTAGCGACGACGAGGTCCTCGATCAGCTTTGGGTCGGGCGTGCCGGCCGATCTGGGCTGAGCGAGGACGGGCAGGCCGGCCAAGCAGAACCCCACAGCCAGCAGAGCGAAGATACGCATTTCCATCCCGCGTGTTCGTTGCGATGATTTTGACCGTCTTTGCCGGTCTGGACCAGCGATGTTAGACCGACCGCCATGCAAATCAGGCACGCAAAACGCGGCGACGAGGCCAACCTCGCCTTCCTGCTGGAAGACCACGAACGTCATTACGGCAATGCCGTGCCGGACGGCGCAGGCGCCGCTGGGGCGGCCTTCCTGGTCGATCCGCCGCCGAACGCCACGCTCTGCCTGGTGGCCGACGGGGACGACGGCCTGGTGGGCTTCGCCATCCTCAACCCGTATTTCCCGGCACCCAACCTGACGCACGGCCTCTACCTCAAGGAACTCTATGTCACCCAGGTCGCGCGATCGGCCGGCGTCGGCGAGAAGCTGATCGAGGCCATCCGCGCCCTCGCCCGCGAGCGCGGCAACACGCGGGTTCTGTGGACCACCGGGGAGACCAACAGCGGCTCGCAGCGCTTCTACGATCGACTGGGCATGCGACGCGAGAAAAAGGTCTACTACGTCATGGATCTCTGAGTTAGCGTTGCCGCAAAAGGAGGAAACGCTATGGAACTCAGCGCCCGGCAGCTGGAGCAATTCGACCGCGACGGATTCCTGGTGTTTCCCGACCTGTTTTCGCGCAATGAGGTGGCGGTTCTGCGTCGCGAAGTGGCGCGTCTGAGCCAGGTCCAGGGCGACGAGGTGGTGCGCGAGCATACCGGCGGCGTGCGCACGATCTTCCGCGTCCATGAAGAGGACGGCCCGACCCGCTCGCAGCCGTTCCATGCCCTGGTACGGACGCCGCGCCTGTTGCGGCCGGTGCAGCAGGCCCTGAAGGACGACGCGGTCTATGTCTACCACACCAAGATCAACACCAAGCCCGCGATCGAGGGCACAGTATGGCAGTGGCACCAGGATTACGGCTCATGGATGCGCGACGGCTGCGCGCGGCCCGATATGGCGACCTTCAACCTGATGATGACCGACACCACCGAGATGGGCGGCGCGCTCTATCTCATCCCGGGCAGC
>DATHNU010001036.1:0-8778 GCA_035485695.1 Reyranella sp.
ATGCAGCGGAAATGCCGAGGAGCATCGCCACGACCGAAAGATCTCTCATGGGAGAACTCCTTGTCTGGTCAGGCCAGGCGCGTGCCTAAGGGTTCGCCCGTAGCGTAGACCTCTGCCCCTCGCGCGGCCAGCGACTCGTCGCGACCCGGTCCGGGGCAGGGGCTATCGCATATCCGATTTTCCGTCGTCTCGACCGAGGCCCGAAGGGCCGAGCGGAGAGACCTTCTCTCCACGACAGGCCGCTTATCGTGGAGAGAAGGTCTCTCCGCTCCGCGTGGAGTTTGCCCCGAGGTATTCGAGGGGCGCTCCGGTCGAGACGACGGAGAGAACCTGCGGGGCAGTGTTCCGATTGGAACATGTTCCAATCGGAACATGTGCGACCTTGCAAAGCGCCTATGAGTGCTAGCTGCCCGCGTTCAACGCCGGGAGGGCCGTCTCATGAGACGCAAACCGACTTCGGTCTCCGCTCTGTGGTTGTTCCTGTTGTCGTCCCTCGCGAGACGCAACGGGCTCCTGTCGCTCGGCCTGCGGTCGAGACGAAAGCAACGCAGACTGCGCCCTATTCAGGACGCACGACGACACCCAGTTGCCTGAGAATTTCCGGCTGCTCGCTTTCACTGATGGTCAGTCCGGCGTAGTCGGAAAGGACCGCCAGGTTCAAACCTGAAATCTGCGATCCGCGAAGGTCCGCCTGGCGCAGCTTGGCGCGGTCCCACTCGGCCCGATCGAGGGCGCAGGCCAACATCGTGGCGTTGCTCAGGTCGGTGTCGATGAAGCACGCCTCCGAAAACTTGCAGGACAGGAATTCGCAACTCTGCAGCTGCAGGCCCGACAGGTCCGCGAAGCTGAAGTTGCACTTGTCGAAGGCGGCCTTCGTCAAGGTCGAGCGCCTGGAGAGGGCCTTGGAGAACGTCGAATGGCGGAACCGTGCGCCGCGAAAACTGCATTCGACCGAGCGGACGTTGTAGAGATCGCAGCGCTCGAATGAACTCGTGGCGAAGTTGCACTGGACGGCCTCCGCGGACTGGATGTCGCAAAAGGCAAAGGTGCAGCCTTTCTTCTGTTTTAGATCGAACAAGGCACAACCGTGAAAGCGCGTGTTGGCCAGCTTGCAGCTCGCAAAACGCGTCGGCTCGAACGTGCAGTTCTGGAACGCCGACCCGGAGAAATCGACGCTGCGGATCGCCGGTACGCGGAACAGGCAGCGCTCGAACTTGCTCTCCGTGAAGTCGATTCCCTCCAGCGCGAGCGTTGCCGGAAACAGCATGCCGCTGAAGGTCCGGCTGGTTTCCGCCGTCGCCCGCACTTCGTCCTGAGAGATTGCACGGTGGGCGGGGTCTTCGATGGCCATGAGAACGTCCTGGTCGAAAGGGGGCTTTGGTCGCGTTTGCCGCCGTCTAAATGCCTATCTAAGCTGCCGGGCGAGAGGAGACCACCATGGACGGCAGCCCCAACCGGACCTTTCAGGTCAACGAACTGACGCCCGATCCCAACGTCGCCTTCGATCCGAAGGTGGTGAAGAGCTACGTCACCTACGCCCATCGCCTGGCGGCGCGCGGGCTGGTGAACTCGAGCGTTGGCGGCATGGTGATCCGCGTGACCCATCCCGACCATCCGGACGGCGTGTGCTATGCCAAGCCGCAAGGCATCAGCCTGGAGGAGGTCGAGGAAGCAGATCTGGTGATCACCGACATTCCGTGGGGCCGCATCCTGCAGGGCGAGCGGGCGACCACGGTGGGCCACCAGATGAACCGCGAGATCCTGCGCCTACGGCCCGACGTCAACTCAGTGATCCACCTGCATCACGACGAGATGATCGCCTTCATGGCGGCGGGCTACGAGACCATCCGCTCCTTCAGCCTGACCTACGGCTACCTGATGCAGAAGCCCGCGCACTACCTGCCGGCCCATCTCAACGTCGAGGAGGATGTCGGGCCGATCAAGAGCTTCATCCAGGACACCAACTGCATCATCATGAAGCGCCACGGCTTCACCGTGCTGGGGCGCAGCGTGTCGGAGGCCTATCACCGGACCTGCGTGCTGGTGAGCGAGATCAAGCGCAACATCATCGTCGAGCAGCTCTGTGCGGCCAACGGCAAGACGCCGGAATACATCTCCGAGGAGGAGCTGGCGTACATGGCCACGCACGGCGATGCCGTGATGTATCCGAAGCTGGTCAAGAAGGCGGGGTGATTGAGCGCGGGCTGCGCCGTACCCGGCAAGACGCGCCGGCCGTTCTGCTCAAGCAACTTCCATCCGGACAAGCCGCTTGTCGTTGAGACAAGGTCTCGCCGTTCGGCTGAGTTTACCCCAAGCGACGTCGAGGGCGCCTTGGGTCGAGACGACGGAAATCGCTCAAGCCAAGGTCAGTGACGCCCACCATGGCCAAAATGGCCATGGCCGCCGAAGTGGTTGAAGTGCTGGAAGTGATGGAAGTGCCCAAACTCGACCAGCCCCGGCCCGCAGCAAAGATATCCCTCAGGCCACGGTCCGTAAGCATAAGGCCACGTTCCGTCGGGCCACACTCCATAGGGATAGCCGGGCGCATAGGCAGATGCAGCCGAAGGCGCATACGCATATTCCGGTCCAGCGGTTTCGGCACAGGCCGCGAGGCCCGCCATCAGGACCACCAACACGAGGAGTCCAAATTTACGCATGCCCTCGAGATGGTCAGCCCCGCAAGGCAAGGCAAGATTCAGGGCAAGTCCGCCGCATGCAAGAACGTGTGATCGTCGCTTTTCGCCAGCGCTGGCCACGAAGCCGCCGACTTGATGTCTCATTCGCCATCACGATGCACGGCAATGCCGCGATGTTTGTGAAGTCAGTCACCAGGAGGTGAGGGGCTTACTTCCCTCGTCTCGACCGGGACACCAGAGCGAAAGCAAGAGGTGCTACGGTCGAGACGACGGGAATCACGTCGCCATTGCGGACGCCTGGAGGTTGGGCGAGTTTAGCGACGAGAATATCTCTCGGGAGAAACGCACATGAACTGGATCGCTAGAACCTTGTTGGCCGCCAGCGTGCTGCTCGCCGCCTCGATCGCGCCCGCGGCCGCCGAGGTCGTGCGCCTGGAGATCACCGACAAGACGCCCTACGGCACGTTCCGGCCGGGCGAGTACGTGCTGTGGCGCGGCAAGGTGCATGGCGAGCTGTCGCCCAGCGAAGCGATCCCCGACCTCGACAAGGCCAAGCGCAACGAGGCCGGCAAGGTCGAGTACTCCTCCGAGGTCATGCTGCTGATGCCGGCCGATCCGTCGAAGGGCAACGGCAGCCTGCTGGTCGACATCCCCAACCGCGGCCGGGTCTACGGCATCGCGCTCTACAACGGCCCGCGCGGCGAGCCGTTCAATTCCGGCAACGTCCAGCAGGGCACTGGCTTTCTCGAGGATCGCGGCTTCAGCCTGGCCGAGGTCCAGTGGGAGCTGGGCAAGGGCGTCGAGCTGCCGAGCTTCACCGGCGCCGACGGCAAGACGCGCTATGTCGAGGGCGCGGGCTTCGCCATCGTGCGCGACACTGCCGACTTCCTGGCGAAGGGCGCCGTGGATGCCGCGGGCACGCCCAATCCCCTGCGCGGCGCGATCGATCACGTGCTGGCTAGCGGCAAGTCGCAGAGCGGCCGGTTTCTCAAAACCTTCCTGCTGAACGGCTTCAACAAGATGAATGGCCATCGCGTGATCGACGGCATGCACATCTTCGTTTCGGGCGCGGGCCTGCTGCCGATCCTCGTCTCGTCGCCCGGCCCGGAGTCGAGCGCCGACAAGGCGCCGTCCTTCGCCGATCCGGAGTTCCGCGGCGTCCACGAGGGGCCGTTCACGATCGGCGAGATCGTGGCCATCGTGGAGAAGCGCGGCGAGGTGCCGCCCAAGATCGTCATGGTGAGCAGCACGACCGACTTTTTATCGCTGCGCGCCTCGCTCGGCCGCACCGGCGGCGCCGGCACCGAGGAGCAGGCGATCCCGGCCAATGTGCGCATGTACGACGTGGCGGGCGCCTCGCATGTCGTGCTGCCGCGCTCGTCGGAATGCACCCTGCTGCTCGCCCATCTCGACTGGTCGCCGGTCTCGCGCGCGACCCTGGTGGCGCTCAACGGCTGGGTCGCGGCCAACGTGGCGCCGCCCGACAGCCAACTGATGCCGCTCGAACCCGCGACCGATGGCGACGTGCTGGCCGCGCCGAAATACCTGACCAAGGCGGTGGTCGAGCGGCCCAAGCGCGATGCCGACGGCAACGTGCTGGGCGGCGTGCGCCTGCCCGACATGGCGGCGCCGCTCGGCGTCCATGCCGCCCAGCAGGAGCCGAAATCCTTCGGCTGCTCCCTGGCCGGCGCCTACCTGCCGTTCTCCGAGGCCCGGATCGCCGAGCTCTACAAGAACCGCGACGACTATGTGAACAAGATCCGCGTCGCGGCGCGCAAGCTGGAGGCAGAGAAGCTGCTGCTGCCCGAGGACGCCGCGGTGATCGTGGCCGGCGCGGCGGCCATGAGCTGGCCGCCGGCGGGGAAGAAGAAGTAGGGAGGCGAACGCCGGTTGCCGCATGCTGTCGGCTCGCGAACGTGCCTTCGTCGACTCGCGACGGGTCGCCCACCTGGCGACCGCCGATGCGCAGGCAGTGCCGCAGGTCGTTCCGGTCTGCTTCGGCCTCGCGGAGGACGTGCTCTACATCACCATCGACCAGAAGCCGAAGCGGGAGGGCGGCCGGCCGCTGAAGCGGCTGCGCAATATCGCCGAGAACCCGCGCGTGTCCGTCGTGTTCGACCGCTACGACGAGGACTGGCGCCGCCTCGGCTGGGTGATGCTGCACGGCCGCGCCGGCATCCTGGCCGACGGCGCCGAGCACGACCGCGCGCAGGCGCTGCTGCGCGCGCGCTACCGGCAGCTCGAGGCCATGGCGATCGGCCCGCTTCCCGTTATAGTCATCCGGATCGAACGGGTCGCGAGCTGGGGCGATTTGGCATGAGGCAATTTGTTCGTCGTCTCGAGCGAAGCCGCCCGAAGGGCGACGCAGTCGAGAGACCTTCTCTCAACGATAAGCCGCTTATCGTGGAGAGAAGGTCTCTCCACTCCGCGCGGAGTTTACCCCGAGGTATTCGAGGCGCGCTCCGGTCGAGACGACGGGAGCTTGCCGCACGCTATCTCCCTGGCGACATCACAAAGGAGCAGTACCTTGAGCTTTTCGGACATTGTTGCGCGCGGGGTCGCCGTGATCGGCGGGACTGCGCTCCAGATCCGGCGACTGACCGGTGGCACGCCCGAGCCCGCCTGGGGCAGCGCCCCGGCGATCCCGGCGGCCAAGCCGCAGGGCGCCATCCCGACGCTCAAGATGCCGACGGCCAAGGGCTGGAACCCCGGCCAGACGCCCTTCGCGGCGCCCGGCCTCAAGGTCAATGCCTTCGCCCGAGGCCTCGATCACTGCCGCTGGATCGAGGTGCTGCCCAACGGCGACGTGCTGGTCGCCGAGTCCATGCAGGCGGACCGTCCGGCCCGGTCGGTCATGGACTACGCCATGATGAGCACGATGCGACGCGCCGCCGCCGTGGGCGTGAGCGCCAACCGCATCAGCCTGTGGCGCGACAAGGACGGCGACGGCGTGGCGGAAGAGCGGCACGTGTTCCTCGAGGGCCAGAACCAGCCGTTCGGCATGGCGCTGGTGGGCGACACCTTCTATGTCGGCAACACCGACGGCATCGTGGCCTTCCCCTACACGGCCGGCGCCGACCGCATCACCGGTCCGGGCCGCAGGCTTGTCGAGTTCAAGCCGGCCGGCCACTGGACGCGCAGCCTGCTGCTCAGCCCCGACAAGAAGAAGCTCTATGCCGGCGTTGGCTCCCTCACCAACATCGCCGAGAACGGCATGGACGTGGAGAAAGGCCGCGCCGCCATCTACGAGGTCGATGTGGCAAGCGGCAGCAGCCGCATCTTCGCCTCCGGCCTGCGCAACGCGGTCGGCATGGCATGGGAGCCCGGCACCGGCGTGCTGTGGACCGTGGTCAACGAGCGCGACGGGCTGGGCGACGAGACGCCGCCCGACTACCTGACCTCGGTGAAGGAGGGCGGCTTCTACGGCTGGCCCTTTTGCTACTGGGGCCAGACGGTCGACGACCGCGTGCCGCAGGATGCGGCCATGGTCGCCAAGGCGATCACGCCGGACTACGCGCTGGGCGGCCACACCGCGTCGCTCGGCCTGTGCTGGGTGCCGGCCGGCACGCTGCCCGGCTTTCCCGACGGCATGGCGATCGGCCAGCACGGCTCGTGGAACCGCAGCACGCTCAGCGGCTACAAGCTGGTGTTCATCCCGTTCGCCAACGGCAAGCCGGCCGGGCCGCCGCGCGACATCCTGTCGGGCTTCCTCGCCGCCGACGAGAAGGAGTCCTATGGCCGGCCGGTCGGCGTGACCTTGGGCACCGACCGCCGCTCGCTCCTGATGGCGGACGACGTGGGCAACGTCATCTGGCGCGTGACCGGCGCGTGATCACTGCGGCGGCAGCGGCGCGGTTGGCGACCACGGCCGCGACTGGTCGAAGTCGCAGGTCGTGAGCTGCGCGGTGCAGGTGCCGTTCGCCCAGCCGCGCACGGCGCCCGCCGGCGCGTCGGTCTTGATGAGCGGCTTCATGCCCTTCCCGAGCGCCACCTCGACCTGCACCCAGTCGCCGGAGCAGGCGAGGATGCGGCGCATCTTTACGGTTTGCGGGTCCGAGACGCCGTCGACGTCCAGATTGACGACATCAGCCGCTGCCTCGCTGGGCGCCTGCTTCAGCATGTTGCGCAACAGCTCGGTGGTCAGCAGGTTGCCGGCGACCCAGCCGCGGCCGCTGTAGGGCTTGGGCATATGCGGCGGCAGATCGTTCGGGTTGTAGGGGCCGGTTTCGATCAGGAACCAGTCCTTCTGGAAGCCGATCACGCGGACCTCCGCCAGGACGATGGTGTTGCCGCCGATGTTCACGGGCGGCGACAGACGTCCCAGGATCCGCGCGTTTCTGTCCGGCGCCTCGCGCACGTTGAGGCCGGCCGGGTCGGGATCGTTGCTGAGCGCGCCGAAACCGCATTCCGTCACGCCGGCCGGCAGCGGCGACCAGGCATAATCGAACTGCGTGCCCACGCACGGGCCGCGGTCCTGCGTCGTGCACGACCTGTCGGTCCAGCCGCGCACCGTTCCGTCGGTCGAAGCGGGCTTTCCGGACGGCGTCTTTCCGTCCGGCTGATAGATCTCGACTTCGAACCACCGGCCGGAGCATCCGAGCAGTTTTATCTCGAGGCTGTAGGGCTGGTAGGGAATGCCGTCGATGATCCCGTAGAGATAGGTGACGTCCGGCGAATCGTTGCTGGGCGCCTTCTTCAGGGTGTCGCGGAACAGATGCGTCGTGACGAATTTGCTCTCGAGCCAGCCGCGGCCGCCATGGAGCTTCGGCCGATAGGGTTCCGGATAGGCCGCCTCCTCGATCAGGAACCAGCCGTCCTTGAAGCCGATCACCTTGAATTCGGGAAGCTCGCCCGCGCCGCCATAGAATCCCGTGTGCTCGTCCTTGATCGCCGGCAGCCGCCCCAGCACCTGTCCGTCGGCGCGCGGCGCATCGCGGAGGACCGGGCCGTCCGGGTCGTCCTGGCTGGCAAGCGCGCTGAAGGCGCAGGCCGTCACGCCGGCCGGCAAATCGCCCTGCGCGGCCGCGCGATTCGCCGGGAACGCACAGACACCGAACGCAACCAACATCCAGCTCAGCGATCGATTGATCATCACTGCCTCGGGCGCCGCTCGGCAAACGCTCCCACGCCGATTGCAAGGCGTCAACGTTCGGTCGCTCTCGGCGAGCCGGGCTATTCGGCCGGCGCTTGCGCCATCACGCGGTTTCGTTCGGCGGTTTCGAGCGACTGCTGGCGGCGGCCGAGCCACAGCGCGTTGACCAGCCAGAGCGCCGCGACGCCGATCGCGACCAGCGACGCCGCGGCCGCGCTGACGCCGTTTAGCGGCGCCATCGCCCAGGCGCCGGCCTGGTCGCCCAGGCGATAGACGAAGGTGTCGATGAAGCCCTTGGTCTTGTAGCGGTCCTCGCGCGACACGACGGTGTAGATGATCTCGCGGGTCGGCCGCGCGATGGCGTAGTCGGCGGCGCGGCGGATGATCTGGAAGGCAGCGATCACGCCCAGGGTGGGCGTGATCGCCAGCGCGGCGAAGCCCACCATGGTGAGCGCCGGCAGCAGGGCCAGTGCCAGGGCCACGCCCAGCAGCACGATGATGCGGCCGGTGAAGAACAGCTGGAAGACGAGGGCGAGCGAATTGACGCCGAGATCGATGCTGGCGAAGAACGCGGTCTGGGCGCCGCGGTCGGCGAAGCTGTGGCTCACGATCGCGGCCTGCTGGAAATAGACGAAGGTCGAGGTCACCGCGTAGAGCAGCAGGAAGGCGCTGACCGACAGCAGGTAGGGCGAGCGGAAGGCATGTATGATGCCGGCCCACACGCTGCCGCCGACCGGCTTCTCATCCGCCGAGGCCGCGGCCTCGTCGCCCGGACGATGGTGCAGGACGGGCGACAGCCTGCCCAGGCGGCCGACGCTGAACACCGCGACCTCGAGCAGCAGGGCCGCGCCCGCCAGCAGTATGGTGGGCGAGACGTAGCGCGCCAGGCCCGCGGTGACCGCCGAGCCCACGATCGCGCCGATGGTGGCGCCGGCGGCGATGAAGCCGAACAGCCGCTTGCCCTGCTCGGGGCTGAACAGGTCGACATTGAGCTGCCAGAACACCGAGACCACGAACAGATTGTAGACCGACGCCCAGATGAAGAAGATC
>DATHNU010001037.1:0-4773 GCA_035485695.1 Reyranella sp.
CTTCAGCCAGTCTGGCGCCGACTTCGATGCGACCTGGTAGATCAGGTCGAAATCGTATTCGTTCATGCGGCTGAGTGGGGCGCCGTTGGCCGGATTGATCGCGTTGTCGCCCAAGGTGGCCGATCCCATGAAGGTCAGGCCTGGCAAGTCGATGGCGGCGAAATCGTAGATCACTCCGACCTGCCAGGCGCGCTCACCGGCCCGGTCGAAATCCTTGGTGATCTGCTTGGTGTAGCCGATCCATTGACCGTAGGGCGTCTGGTATTGCGCGGCGTTGCCGGTCTGGGTGAACACGCCCCACAACGTCGCCGCCCCCCAGATCAGATCCGCTCGTCCGCCGGCGGCGAAGGTGCCGAACGGCTTGCCGGTCAGCAGGTTCAGCCCGTTGCTGCCCTGGACCATGAACTGCCCGCCGAGCCGCACGCGAAACGACTCGGTGACAGGAAATCCCAGGACGAAGTAGTTCGAGGTCAGGATATCGGGGACGTAGTAGACCGACGAGCGCAGCCGGATCTTGTCGATGTCGCCGTACTTCAGGCTGCCCAGCGCCATGCCGGCATCGACGTTGGGCGCGCCGGCGCGCTCGGCCATGTTGACGAAGTAGGGAACGCCCTTGAACTTCATGGCCGCCACGTAGCCCGCGAAATAGTTGACGGGTCCCAGCACGCCGCGCAGCGCATAGGCCTCGAAAGTATTGGGGATCATGCGGTCGTCGTTGGGGTTGACCTCGAGCTCGTCGATCTGCTGGCGATAGGCGGTGAACATCTGGCCCTTCGCCCGGATCGAGGCGTTCATCTCGCCCAACGTCCAGAAGCCGTACTGCCCGGGGGCCAGGAGCTGCGTGCCGTCCGTTGTCGGCGGCGCCCACAGCGGCTGGGTGGTGTAGCCGACGGCGGCCAGCTGGAAGGTGTCGTAGAGCCAGCCCGTCTTCAGGCCGACCCAGCCGCCGCCGGCCCAGGCGGCATTGTTGGGCGGCATCGGATTGGTGCGATCCAGGAAATAGCTTCGGAAATGCACGACCGCCTGCGCGTCGTCATGGAGGAATTGCGTCAGCTCCGACCCGAGCTCGTTTGCATGGCTCGGCGAAGCGCAAAAACACGCCAAGGCGCCTGATAGGGCCGTCAATCGCACCACCAGCCGGCAGATATCTCGCATTCTTCGCGAAGATTAAGGGCGCGCGATTACCAAATTACTGAACCGCGGCGGTGGGGACCTTTTGCTTCGTCGTGCGTTAAGTAAGGTGGCACAGGCGATGCCTTGCGCCGGTCCGACCGCTGGGGGAGACTCCACCGCTTCGGCCCGTATGACTAGGAAACGGGCTTCACTTTGGGGCGTATGGAACCATGAAAAGGCTGCGGACCCTGCTTGGGATCGGCTTGGGGCTCGCTGTCGTGGCGGGCGCTGGCTGGTATATTTCGCAGACCGGAACGACTTCCGCGCCGGCCGCGCGTCAGGGCCGTTTTGCGGCAGGCGCGGCCACGCCCGTGGGAATCGCCGCTGCCGCAAAGGGCGAGATTCCGGTGGTCGTCCGCGCCTTGGGCACGGTGACGCCGCTCAACACCGTCAACGTCAAGACCCAGATCACCGGCCAGCTCATCAAGGTCGCGTTCACGGAAGGCCAGATGGTCAAGCAGGGCGACCTGCTGGCCGTGGTTGATCCGCGCCCCTATGACGTCGCCCTCCAGCAGGCAATCGGCACGATGCAGAAGGACGAGGCGCTGCTGAAGAACGCCCAGACCGACCTCGAGCGCTACAAGAAGCTGGTCGCCCAGGACTCGATCGCCCGCCAGCAGTACGACACCCAGATCTCGCTCGTCCGACAGTACGAAGCCGCGCTCGTGACCGACCAGGCTCAGGTCGACGCGGCCAAGCTCAACGTCACCTACACCAAGATCCTGGCGCCGCTGACCGGCCGCATCGGCTTGCGTTTTGTCGACCAGGGCAACTACGTGACGATGGGCGACGCCACCAGCATCTGCGTCATTATCCAGGTGCAGCCGATCTCCGTGATCTTCACCATCCCCGAAGATTCGCTGCCCCAGGTCCGCCAGCGCCTCAAGGCGGGCGCCAAGCTCGAAGTGCGGGTGCTCGATCGGGCGCAGAAGACCGAGCTCGATGTCGGCAAGCTCGACACGCACGACAACGTCATCGACACGACGACCGGCATGGTCAAGCTGCGCGCTACGTTCGACAACAAGGACGAGGCCCTGTTTCCCAACCAGTTCGTGAATGTCCGGTTGCTGGTCGACACGGTCAAGGACGCTACCGTGGTGCCGGTTGCCGCCATCCAGCGCGGCCAGCCCGGCACCTACGTCTATCTCGTCAAGCCAGACGACACCGTTGCGATCAAGGTCGTCACGCTGGGCGTGACCGACGGCGAGAAACAGCAGATCATGAGCGGCCTGGAGGTCGGCGACGAGGTCGTCATCGACGGCACGGATCGCCTGCGCGATGGCGCCAAGATCCGCCGGCCGGGCGCCAACCCGCGCGCGACGTCGGGCCCGCCGGTCGCCGCCGCGCCGCCCGCCGCCGCCACGTCGGCCAGCCCCGTCGCACCGGCCAATGCCGCCGAGCCGCAGCCTCCGCAGAGGCGGCGCCCAGGGAACGGTACCGGGAACGGCAACGGCGGAGGCGCCGGCCGGCCCGCCCAGACCAACCAGTAACCCCGACCGCGACATGAACCCGTCGCGGATTTTCATCGAGCGGCCTGTCGCCACCTCGTTGCTGATGGTGGCGATCATCCTGGTGGGCGTGATCGCCTACAAATTCCTGCCTCTGTCGGCCCTGCCGCAGGTCGACTACCCGACCATCCGCGTGCTGACGCTCTATCCCGGCGCCAGCCCCGAGGTCATGACCTCGTCGGTTACGGCGCCGCTCGAGCGCCAGTTCGGCCAGATGCCGGGCCTCAACCAGATGACGTCGACCAGCTCGGCCGGCGCATCGGCGATCACCCTGCAGTTCGATCTCACGCTGGGCCTCGATGTCGCCGAACAGCAGGTCCAGGCGGCCCTCAACGCGGCGGGCAATCTGCTGCCGTCGGATCTGCCCACGCCGCCGGTCTACGCCAAGGTGAACCCCGCCGACGCGCCCGTCCTGACGCTTTCCGTCACCTCCAAGTCCGAGCCGCTCACCAAGGTGCACGACCTGGTGGATGTCAGGCTTGCCCAGAAGATCTCGCAGCTTCCGGGCGTGGGCCTTGTCAGCCTCGATGGCGGGCAAAAGCCCGGCGTGCGCATCCGCGCTAATCCGACGGCGCTCGCCGCCTATGGCCTGAACGTCGACGACCTTCGAACCACCATCTCCAACGCCAACGTCAATACGCCCAAGGGCAATTTCGACGGCCCGGCGCGCTCCTATACCATCAACGCCAACGATCAGGTCACCGACCCCGCGGTCTTCCGCGACATCGTCGTCGCCTATCGCAACGGCGCGCCGGTGCGGGTGTCCGATGTCGCGACCGTCGCCGAGGCGCAGGAAAACAACCGGCTTGCCGCCTGGGCCAACTCGACGCAGGCGGTGATCGTCAACGTCCAGCGTCAGCCCGGCGCCAACGTCATCGCCGTCGTCGACAGCATCAAGGCGCTGCTGCCGCAGCTGCGCGAGACCCTGCCGCCCGCGCTCGAGGTGGCGGTTCTCACCGACCGTACGCTCACCATCCGCGCCTCGGTGCGCGACGTGCAGATCGAGCTCACCTTCGCGGTGGCGCTGGTCGTCGGCGTGATCTTTCTCTTTCTCGGCGACTGGCGCGCCACGCTGATCCCCAGCCTGTCGGTGCCGCTGTCGCTGATCGGCACCCTGGCGGTGATGTATCTCGCGGGCTTCAGCCTCAACAACCTGTCGATCATGGCGCTCACGATCGCCACCGGCTTCGTGGTCGACGACGCCATCGTCATGATCGAGAACATCGCGCGCTACATCGAGCGCGGCGACGATCCCAAGCAGGCCGCGCTCGAGGGCTCGGGCCAGATCGCCTTCACCGTCGTGTCGCTCACGGTGTCGCTGATCGCGGTGCTGATCCCGCTCTTGTTCATGAGCGACGTCGTCGGTCGCCTGTTCAGCGAGTTCGCGGTCACGCTCTCCGTCACCATCCTGATCTCGGCAGTGGTATCGCTCACCCTGGTGCCGATGCTGTGTGCGCAACTCCTGCGCCGGCGGCCGGGCCATGCGGCGGCGGGCGAGCCACAGTCGCATATCGAGGCCGAGGCGCTGGGCGCCCGCTGGTTCGGGCGGATGATCTCGTTCTACGACCGCTGCCTGATCGTGGTGTTCCGCCATCAGCCGCTGACCTTGCTGATCGCCGTCGGCACCATCGTGCTGACCGTCTTTCTCTATATCGTGATACCCAAGGGCTTCTTCCCGATCCAGGACACCGGCCTGATCCAGGCCGTCACGGAGGCGCCGCAAAGCGTCTCCTTCGAGGCGATGAGCGAACGTCAGCGCGCGCTCGCCGACGCCATCCTGGGCGATCCCGACGTCGAGAGCCTGAGCTCCTTCATCGGCGTCGATGGCACCAACCCGACGCTCAACTCGGGCCGCATGCTGATCAATCTGAAGCAGCGTGACGCGCGCCGTGATACCGCGAGCCAGATCATCAGGCGCCTGCAACGCGAGACCGCGAGCGTGCAGGGCATCACGCTCTACATGCAGCCGGCGCAGGACCTCACCATCGATTCGACGGTGAGCCGCACGCAGTACCAGTTCGTGCTGCAGACCGCCAAGCCGGACGATTTCGACGTCTGGATACCGCGCCTTCTCGATCGTCTGCAGAAGGTG
>DATHNU010001038.1:0-2814 GCA_035485695.1 Reyranella sp.
ATCGCCAGCATGGCGCACGCTCTGGCTAGCGGCATCGAGCAGCGCGATGTCGTCGACGAAGACCTCCGGCGTCGTTTCCGCCTTTGCCCGCCAGTCCTCCGGCCGGCGGTTGCGCAGCCAGTACATGCAGGCCCTGGTTTCCGGAGGAACATGCGCGGTGTAGGTCGCCGTCCTGGGCTCGCCGCGATAGAGGAAGACCTTCTCGACTGGGTGGTTGTAGCCGGTGACGCGGGTGAACAGCGATTCGACCGCGATGGCATCGGCGACGTCGCGGCCTTGCTGCACGGCCTCGGCGAAGTCGGGATGGGTGGCGATCCACAGGTCGATGGTGCTGCGGGCGACGCCGAGCGGCCGGCCAGATCGGGATTGGTGGCGCCACGCGCGCACAGTTCGAGGGCACGGCTGGCGTGCTCGGGCTTGTAGAGGGTTGGGCGTCCGGGACCGGACATGGCTGATGCTCCTGAAGGGGCGGACGGCATACTTAAGTGTAACTTTGTTCATTGTCAAGTATCACTTTTGGCCGGCTCGCGGTCGCAGATCGAATTTTCGGGCGCCATAGCGCCCGAAAATGCCGTTTGGCCCAGTGATCCAGCACAAGCGCGCGCGGCCTATGCGACAGAGATGTCCGGCAGGTTGTTTTCTGACGTGCTCGTCGTCTATGCCGATGCAGTCACGGAGCTCGTCGCTTGCGCGGTCGCTACCAGGCGCCACCCTTTCACCAGGGCATAGATTGCCGGAATCACCAGCAAGGTAAGGAGCGCCGAACTGGCCATCCCCCCGATCATCGGCACGGCGATGCGCTGCATCACTTCCGAGCCGGTGCCTTCGTTCCACAGGATGGGTAGCAGGCTGGCGACGATGGCCGTCACCGTCATCATCTTGGGTCGTACCCGTTCGACGGCGCCGTCCATGATAGCGGCATCAAGGTCGGCGCGCGTGAAGGCGCGGCCCTCCTCGGCGCATCGGGCGCGCCGGGCCGCCAGCGCCTGGTCGAGATAGATCAGCATCACCACGCCTGTCTCGGCGGCCACGCCGGCCAGGGCGATGAAGCCCACCGCCACGGCAACGCTCATGTTGAAGCCCATCCACCAGACGAGCCACAGCCCACCGACCAGCGCGAAGGGCAGCGACAGCATCACGATCAGCGTCTCGGCAATGCGGCCGAAATTGAGATAGAGCAGGACGAAGATCAGCAGCAGCGTCGCCGGCACGACGAATTTCAGCCTGGCCTCGGCCCGTTCGAGATATTCGAACTGGCCGCTCCACACCGCGTAGGTGCCGGGCGGGAAGACCACCCTCTCCTGCACGGCCTTGCGCGCGTCGGCGACATAACCCGCGAGGTCGCGGTCGCGGAAATCGACGTAGACATAGACCGCGAGCTGGGCGTTCTCGGGTGCGGATCGTGGTCGCGCCCTGGGTGAGGCGCACGTCGGCGAGCTGGCCGAGCGGCAGCATGCCGCCCCTCACGGTCGGCACCAGGACGTCGGATGCAATGGCGCGCGGATCGGAGCGGAAGTCCCGCGGATAGCGCACATTCACCGAATAGCGCTCGCGGCCCTCGACCGCCGTCGTCACGGTTTCGCCGCCCAGCGCGCTCGCCACCGCCTGCTGCACGTCGTCGATCATGACGCCGTACTGGGCGAGCTTGCCGCGGTCGGGCACGACATCGAGGAAGTAACCGCCGGTCACCCTTTCGGCGTGAGCCGCAGTGGTGCCGGGCACGGCGTGGATCGCCGCCTCGACCTGGCGCGCCACGGCGTCCAGCTCGGCATAGTCGCGGCCCAAAAGCTTGACGCCGACCGGCGTGCGGATGCCGGTGGCCAGCATGTCGATGCGCGCCTTGATCGGCATGGTCCAGGCATTGCTGACGCCGGGGAACTGCAGCGCGCGGTCGAGCTCGGCGATCAGCTTGTCCGTGGTCATGCCGGCTCGCCACTCCGCCTTGGGCTTGAGGTTGATCACGGTCTCGAACATTTCGAGCGGCGCCGGATCGGTCGCAGTTGCGGCGCGGCCCGCCTTGCCGAACACCGAGGCGACCTCGGGAAACGATTTTATGATCTTGTCCTGGGTCTGCAGCAGCTCGGCCGACTTGGTGATCGAGAGACCGGGCAAGGTCACCGGCATGTAGAACAAGGTGCCCTCGTCGAGGCTGGGCATGAATTCCGCCCCCAGCCGCATCACCGGCCAGGCCGTGGCGGCCAGGGCGGCGACCGCCACCGCAATCGTCAGCAGCCGCGCGCGCAGCACCAGCCGGATCATCGGGCGATAGAGCCAGATCAGTACGCGGTTCACCGGATTGCGGCGCTCCGGCAGGATGCGGCCGCGCACGAACAGCATCATCAGCGCCGGCACCAGGGTGATCGAGAGCAGCGCCGACGCCGCCATGGCAAGGCTCTTGGTCCAGGCCAGCGGCTTGAACAGCCGGCCCTCCTGGTCCTCGAGGGCGAAGATCGGCAGGAACGACACGGTGATGATCAGCAGGCTGAAGAACAGCGCCGGCCCGACCTCGACCGCGGCGGCGACGATGGCCTCGCGGCGCGGCCGGCCCGGCGGCAGCCGCTCCAGATGCTTGTGGGCGTTCTCGATCATGACGATGGCGGCGTCGACCATGGCGCCGATGGCGATGGCGATGCCGCCCAGGCTCATGATGTTGGAGCCGATACCCAGCACGTGCATGGCGATGAAGGCCACGAGCACGCCGACCGGCAAGGTGACGATGGCGACCAGCGCCGAGCGTACATGCAGCAGGAACACGATGCACACCGCCGCGACGACCAGGCTTTCCTCGATCAGGGTCGATTTCAGCGTGGCGAT
>DATHNU010001039.1:0-8660 GCA_035485695.1 Reyranella sp.
CGCCGCGCCTCCGTGTAGGCCATCCAGTTGACGAAGAAGACGATGTGACGGGTTTCCTCGTACATCAACGTTTCGAAAATCTTGAGCAGCTCCTTGGGGAGAAACTCCGACTGCAAGGCGATCTTGAACAGGCCGAACCCCAAGAACGAATCAAGGCATTCGCCGAAGCCAAAATCCTTGAACCGCGTTTCGATGTTCTTGCTGATGTCCTCCATCGGCCGCTCGGCGGCGTCCAGACCGTACCTCTCGATCATCACGCGGATCAACCGGGCGTGACGGGTCTCCTCCAGGCCCTGCAGGGCGAGGGCCTCGCGCAGGACCGGATCGGCCACCGTTTCGGTGAACGCGGCCACGATCGCTCCGGCCCGGCGCTCGGTGTAAAACACCTCGTCCCAGAATGGTACGGACCGCATCCGGTGCAGCGCCTCGTCGTCCAGCGCGGGCCACGGCAGGGTCGCCGGATCGTATTCGCTGTAAGTCTGCGTAAACTGCCGACAGAAGGCATCGCGATGTTCTAGCGACCCGATTTTCATGCTACTCGCCCTTTCTCGCGTGCATTCAAAGCCACCGATCTCGTCTTGTCCATTCCCGGCTTACACTATCCCACCGACCGTCTCCGTATCCATTCTTGAGGCGTTTTGTGTCAATCAGGGCTTCGTTGATCGGTCGTGTTGTCGCGGCCAGCACGCGCCATCCGGTGATCGTGCTTCTCCTCGGCGCCGTGCTGACCGGGGCGGCGCTGGTCTATACGGCGCAGCATTTTGCCCTGACCGCCGACACTTCCGAACTGATCTCGACGAAGTTGAAGTGGCGGCAAAACGAGCTGGCGTTCGACCGGGCGTTCCCGCAGTTCAACAATCTCACCATGATCGTGGTCGACGGCGCGACGCCCGAACTGGCCGATGCCGCGGCGGCAAGGCTCACCGCCGCGCTGCAGGAAAAGCCCGAACTTTTCAAGGCCGTCCGACGCCCCGACGGCGGCGCGTTTTTCGATCGCAACGGGCTGTTGCTGCTGTCTCTGGATGAGGTCGCGGCGGCCACGCAAGGACTCGTGCGGGCGCGACCCATGCTTGCTTCGCTCGCCGCCGACCCCAGCCTGCGCGGCGTCCTCGGCATCATCTCGAACACTCTGGAAGGGATCAAACACGGACAGGCCACGCTGCATGACGTCGAATCCGCGATGACGGCGCTCGCGGATACGTTTGAAAAAGCGATGGCCGGCCAGCCGGCGTTCTTCTCCTGGCGCACGCTCATCGCCGGGCAGCCCGCCAAGCCGCGCGAGACGCGGCACATCGTTCTGGTCCAGCCCGTCATGGACTATGCGGCGCTGGAGCCCGGAGCGGCCGCCAGCGAGGCCATCCGCGCGACGGCCCGGTCCCTTGACCTCGACGCGGCGCATGGCGTGACCATGCGCCTGACCGGCCTGGTGCCGCTGTCGGACGAGGAATTCGCGACGCTGGCGCAGGATGCCCATTTGCTGCTCGGCGCGATGTTTGCCGCCCTCTTGGGAATCCTGTGGCTGGCGGTGCGCTCCGCCCGCGTCGTGATCGCGATCCTCGCCACCACGGTTGTCGGCCTGATCATGACGGCCGCCATCGGCTTGCTGGCGATCGGTCGCTTCAATCTCATCTCGGTGGCCTTCATCCCGCTGTTCGTCGGCCTCGGCGTCGACTTCAGCATCCAGTTCAGCGTCCGCAGCCTGGCCGAGCGCCTCATACATCCCAATTTGAGGGCAGCGCTGATCGCGACCGGCGCGACCATTGGACGGGCGCTGGCCCTCTCGGCTGCCGCCATAGGCGCTGGTTTCTTCGCCTTCCTGCCGACCAACTATGTCGGCGTGGCCGAACTCGGGACCATCGCCGGCCTCGGCATGGTCGTGGCCTTCACCTTGAGCATCGTGTTGCTGCCCGCGCTTTTGATGTTGCTGCGACCACCGGTCGGCCGAATGGCCGAGGTCGGCTTCACGATGCTGGCGCCCGTCGATAACCTTGTGCGTCGGCGCCGCCGGTTGGTGCTGGCCGGCGCGCTTGTCGTCGCGGTCGTCTCGTGCGCGTTGCTGCCGCTGGTGCGCTTCGACTTCGACCCGCTGAACCTCAAGAGCGCCAAGGTCGAGTCGATGGCGACGCTGCGGGCCCTCTCGTCCGATCCCGATTGGACGCCCGACGCGATCAACATTCTCAGCCCCTCTCTGGCCGCGTCGGAGCCCCTGGTACGCCGCCTCGATGCCCTGCCGGCGGTCTCCCGGACCGTCACGCTCAACAGCTTTGTTCCGGCGCAACAGAAAGAGAAACTGGGGTTGATCGGCAATGCCGCGGCGCTCCTCAAGCCCGTTCTCGATGTCGCTCCGCTCGCGCCGCCGTCGGACCCGTCGCTGCAGCAGAGCCTGGCTGCGACGGCCGCTTCGTTGCGCCGGGCGGCGGCCGACGCGACGGATTCCGCCGCCGTCACGGCGCGTCGCCTTGCCGATGTGCTGGAGCGTCTGCACGCCGCCGCGCCGGATGTCCGTGCCGCAGCCGCGTCTGCCGTCGTCACCCCTCTTAGGATCATGCTCGATCAGACGCGCGCGCTTTTGCAGGCCGGGCCGGTGACGCCGGAGACCCTGCCGCCCGAGCTTGTCGCCGACTGGATCGCAAAAGATGGCCGCGCCCGGATCCAGGTCCTGCCGCGCGACAGCGCGGAGGACAACGCGACGTTGCGGCATTTTGCGGACGCGATCCTCGCCATCGCGCCGGATGCGACCGGTCGGCCGATTTCCATCAGCGCGTCCGGCGATACCGTCGTCGAAGCGTTCCTGCAGGCCGGGCTTTATTCGCTCCTCGCCATCATCCTGCTCCTGGCGGTGGTGCTGCGCCGGGTAATCGATGTGGTCTTGACGATGCTGCCCGTACTGCTGTGCGGGCTGCTGACGTTCGCCACCTGCGCGGCGCTCGATCTGCCGCTTAATTTCACCAACATCATCGCGCTTCCCCTCCTGTTCGGCGTCGGCGTCGCCTTCAACATCTACTTCGTGCTGGCATGGCGGGCAGGCGAGACGGGGATGCTGCAGTCGAGCCTGATGCGCGCCGTCATCTTCAGCGCGCTGACGACCGCCACGGCGTTCGGCGCCCTGTGGCTGTCGAGTCACCCGGGTACGGCCAGCATGGGCAGGCTGCTGATGATCTCCCTGGGCTGGGAGCTGCTCGTCACGTTGCTCTTCCGGCCCGCCTTGCTGGCGCATCCGCCGGTAAAATAGCGTCCCGGGACGACTGGCTTGCGGCCATCGGGTCGCGCGGGCACCATGGCGGCTCAGAAAAGGCAGTGGGAGGGCGCTCATGTCGAACGAGGTGACAAAGGTGCTGCGGCGCTTCGAGGAGCGGCTGGCTCACCTTGAATCCGGGGTGCACGCTCCGCCCGCGCACTGGAAGCGATTTCACCTGCACAAAGCGCTGGAGGTCCTCAAGGACGATCATGCCGCCGCCGACCTGCATCTCGACGAATTCGACCGGGCCGAGCTCGCGCGGGAATTCCCCGAGCTCGAAGCCGACAGGGTACCGACCGTCGAGGAGCTCCGGTCTCGCTTCGACATGATCGCCGGCGGAATGCTTTAGGCCAGAGGAGAGCCCCCATGAAAGCCGAACAGGGAATCGCCGAACCCTTGACCCAGCTCGAGATCGATCAGCGCGTGTTCGATCTCTACGACGAGTATTGCCATGGCCGCATCGATCGACGCGCGTTCCTGCAGCGCGCGGCCGTCGTGGCGGTCGGCGGTCTCGCCATGGCGCAGGCGCTGCTGCCGCGTTATGCGCAGGCCCAGACGATCTCCTTCACCGACGAGCGCATCAAGGCAAACTACGTTACCTACCCGTCGCCCGGCGGCAGCTCCGGCACCATGCGCGGATACCTGGTGCAGCCCAAGGGCAGCGGGCCATTTCCGGTCGTGCTGGTGATCCACGAGAATCGCGGGCTCAATCCTTATATCGAGGATGTGGCGCGGCGCGCCGCGACCGAAGGCTTTCTGGCGCTGGCGCCCGACGGCTTGTTTCCGGTCGGCGGTTATCCCGGCAACGACGATGACGGGCGCACGCTGCAGGCCGGCCTCGATCAAGGCAAGCTGCGTACCGACATGCTGAACAGCGCGCGCTACCTCAAGGCGCACGCGCTGTCGTCGGGCAAGCTCGGCGTCACCGGCTTCTGCTGGGGCGGCGGCGCGACCAACTTCCTGGCCACCACCCTCGGCGCCGACATGAAAGCGGGCGTGCCGTTTTACGGCGCGGCGCCCGAGACTGCCGCTGTGGCGGCCATCAAGGCGCCGCTCCTGGTTCAATACGCCGAGAACGACGAGCGCATCGACTCCATGTGGCCCGCCTACGAAGCAGCGCTCAAGGCCGTGAGCGTGCCGTACGAGATGTACATCTATCCCGGCACCCAGCATGGCTTTCACAACAATTCGACGCCGCGCTACAACGAGGCTCAGGCCAAGATCGCGTGGGAGCGCACGATTACCTTCTTCAAGAAGAGTCTCGCCTGAAGGTTTCAGCCGCGGGCCTGCGGCCTTGTGACTGCCCCCGGACCATTGTCTGGGGTGCGCTCGATGTTATGCTTACAACAAGCTGAATACGCTCGGTCATAAGGGCGGACACCGGCTGCGCTGTGCGCGCCGGCAATGGTGTGTGGGATAGGGAACGCTGCGAGGGCCTATGTCGGCACTCCTCGACGTGAGGAATTTGCATACGGAGTTCCGAACCGGTGCCGGATTGGTGCGCGCTGTCGACGGCGTGTCCTACACCGTCGATCCCGGCGAGACGGTGGCCATCGTGGGCGAGAGCGGCTCGGGCAAATCGGTGGGCGCGATGTCGATTCTGCGCCTTATTCCCGATCCACCGGGACGGATCACCCAGGGGCAGGTCCTGTTCGCCGGCCGCGACCTGCTGGGCCTTTCGGCCGAAGAGATGCGGGCGGTGCGCGGCAGCGAGATCGGCATGGTGTTCCAGGAGCCGATGACCTCGCTCAATCCCGTGCTGACCATCGGCCGGCAGATCACCGAGACGCTGCAGCAGCATCGCGGCGCCGACCGGGCGACGGCAGACCGGCGCGCCCTCGAGCTGCTTGCGCTGGTCGGCATCGCCGATCCCGAACGCCGCCTGCGGCAGTACCCGCACCAGCTTTCCGGTGGCATGCGCCAGCGCGTCATGATCGCTGTGGCGCTCACCTGCGAGCCGCGGCTGATCATCGCCGACGAGCCGACCACGGCGCTCGACGTGACGATCCAGGCGCAGATCCTGGAGCTGATGACCGGGCTGACGCGCCGCCTCAACGTCGCGCTGATCATCATCACGCACAATCTCGGCGTCGTCGCGCGCTACGCCCGGCGGGTCAACGTCATGTACGCCGGCCGGCTGGTCGAGAGCGGCTCGGCGGCTGAGGTCTATCACGACCCGCGCCACCCCTACACGTTGGCGCTGTTGCGCTCGGTGCCGCGGCTCGACCGGCCGCGCCAGGCGCGACTCGATCCGGTCGAGGGCCAGCCGCCTGACCTGACGCAGCTCGACGGTGGCTGCGCCTTCCGCCCGCGCTGCCGGTACGCGGTCGCGGAATGCGCGATGTCTCGGCCCGCGCTCGAGCCCGCTGGGGCAGCTGGTCATCTGTCGGCCTGCTTCCGCCGCAACGAGATCGCGGCCGCCCCGGTTGCCGCATGACCGAGGCGCCGCCGCTGCTCGAAGTCAGGGACTTGCGCATGCATTTCCCTATCTCGGAAGGTGTCTTGAGGCGGCGCCAGATCGGCGAGGTGAAGGCGGTCGACGGTATCCGCTTCAGCGTGCGCCGTGGCGAGACGCTCGGCCTGGTGGGCGAGAGCGGCTGCGGCAAGACGACAACGGGCCGCTGCATCCTGCAGCTCGAGCGCCCCACGTCGGGTGCCATCCTGTATGATGGCGTCGACATCAACACCCTGCCGCGCCGCGAGCAGCTGGCGCTCCGGCGGCGTATCCAGGTGATCTTCCAGGATCCCTACAGCTCACTCAATCCGCGCATGAAGGTGGGCGACATCATCGGCGAGCCGATCCACGTGCACGGCCTGGCGCCCGATTCGGCGCGCCGCACGGCCCGCGTGCGCGAGCTGCTCTCGGTCTGCGGCCTCGATCCCAGCTTCGCCGACCGCTACCCGCACGAGATGTCGGGCGGGCAGCGCCAACGGGTCGGCATCGCGCGGGCGCTCGCGCTGGAGCCGGAGTTCATCGTCTGCGACGAGGCGGTGTCGGCGCTCGACGTGTCGATCCAGGCCCAGGTGATCAACCTCCTGGAGGATCTGCGCGAGCGCCTGGGTCTCACCTATCTGTTCATTGCCCACGACCTCTCGGTGGTGCGCCATCTTTGCCAGAGGGTCGCGGTGATGTATCTCGGCCGCATCGTCGAGCTGGCTGACTGCGATGCGCTGTTCGACGAGCCATTGCACCCCTATACCCGCGCCCTGCTCGCCGCGGTGCCCGTGCCCGATCCGACGATCGAGGCCGGCCGCCCGTTCCAGCCGGTGCGCGGCGAAGTGCCGAGCCCGATCAATCCGCCTTCCGGCTGTGTGTTCCACCCGCGTTGCGCGATGGCGGTCGAGAGCTGCCGGCGGTCGCGGCCCGAGCTGCGCGAATTGCGGCCCGGCCACTGGGTAGCCTGCAGTGAAGTAAATTGAACTTCAATCAAGCAAGACAAAAAAGGCGAACAGGGAGGCTGACATGAAGACCCGAACCGGATGGCTGGCAGCAAGTCTTTCCGTTGCCCTTTCGGCAGCGCTCGCGGCGACGCCGGTAGGCGCGCAAACCATCAAGCGCGGCGGCATCCTCACCTACATGATCCCGGCCGATGCGCCGCCGAGCTTCGACGGGCACAAGGAAAACACCTACGCCACCCTCCATGCGACGGCGCCGTTCTACAGCACGCTGATCGCCATCAACCCCGACAATCCGGCGTCGTCGACGGATTTCGTCTGCGATCTCTGCACCGAGATGCCGATCGCCACCGACGACGGCAAGACCTACACCTTCAAGATCCGCAAGGGCGTCAAGTTCCACGACGGCACGCCGCTCACGGCCGCCGACGTGGCGACGAGCTGGCAGTACATCGTGCATCCGCCCAAGGGCGTGTCGAGCGCCCGCGAGAGCTACATGGTGATGGTCGACTCGGTGGAGAATCCCGATCCCGAGACCGTGGTGTTCAAGCTGAAGTTCGCCACCGGGGCCTTCCTGCCCGCGCTGGCCGACCCCTTCGCCTACATCTACAAGAAGGAGACCCTGGAGAAGGATCCCGCCTGGTTCGAGAAGAACATCCTGGGGTCGGGTCCCTTCAAGTTCGTGTCCTATGAGACCGGCCAGTCGATCAAGGGCACGCGCAATCCCGACTACTACCACGAGGGTCAGCCCTATCTCGACGGCTTCATCGCCATCTTCGCCGCCAAGCAGTCGGTGCGCGTCGATGCCATTCGCGCCGACCGCGCCGCCACGGAGTTCCGCGGCATGCCGCCGTCGGCGCGCGATGAGCTGGTCAAGGAACTGGGTGACAAGGTCACGGTGCAGACCAGCGACTGGAACTGCGTGAACCTGCTGACGCCCAACCAGAAGAAGAAGCCGTTCGACGACGTCCGGGTGCGCCGCGCCATGGCGCTGGCGATCGACCCGTGGAAGGGCGCGCCGGCGCTGTCCAAGATCGCCACCGTCCATACGGTGGGCGGCCTGGTCTTCCCGGGCTCGCCGCTGGCAGCGACCAAGGAAGAGCTGCAGAAGATCGCGGGCTTCGGGCCCGATATCGAGAAGAACCGCGCCGAGGCCAAGAAGCTCCTCGAGGAGGCTGGCGCCACCGGGCTCAAGTTCGAGCTGATGAACCGCAACGTCGATCAGCCCTACAAGTTCGTCGCTACCTGGGCGATCGATGAATGGAGCAAGATCGGCCTCAAGGTGACCCAGAAAGTGCTGCCGACCGGGCCGTTCTACGAGGCGCTGCGCAGCGGCAGCTTCGAGGTCGCCGTCGAATTCAACTGCCAGAACATGGTCAATCCGCTGCTCGACGTCGCCAAGGTCCTGCCGCGCTCGGTCTACCCCGAGAATTACGGCGGCTATGAGGATCCCAAGCTCATCGAGATCTACAATTCGATGCTGCGCGAGACCGACCCGGCCAAGCAGCGCGCCAAGATGCGCGAGTTCGAGACCTATGCGCTCGACACCCAGGTCGACACCATCATGACGCCGTGGTGGAACCGCATCATCGTCCAGCGGGCGTACATGAAAGGCTGGAAGATCAGCCCGAGCCACTACCTCAACCTCAACCTGGCCAATATCTGGCTGGACAAATAGGGCAGGGCGAGGCCGGGGCTCGCCGATGTATCGCTACATCCTGAACCGCCTGTTGCTGTCGATCCCGACCCTGATCGGGGCGGCAGCTTTGGTGTTCATCCTGATGCGTCTCATTCCCGGCGACATCTGCGTGGTGCGGCTGGGCTCCGGCGGATCGATCAACCCGACGGCGGTCGCCAACTGTCACGCCCAGCTCGGCCTCGACCGCTCGCTGGTGCTGCAGTTCCTCGACTTCATCGCAGGCTTTGCGCGGGGCGATTTCGGCACCTCGATGTGGTCGGGCAAGCCGGTCAGCGAAGAGATCATCACGCGCATCCCGGTGTCGCTGGAGATCGCCCTGCTGGCGAC
>DATHNU010001040.1:0-4019 GCA_035485695.1 Reyranella sp.
CATGAAATCTCAGCTCCCTGTCTCGTCGTCCCGACCGGAGCGAAGCGGAGTGGAGGGACCTTCTCTCCACAATTAGCTCTCTCCGGTAGAGATAAAGCCCCTCGGCTACGCTCGGGGCGACGGATTTTCCCGCCAGAAGCACCCGGCTTTCCTGAAGTCCTTCCAGGCCTGCTCGAGCTTGCGGCGACGGCGCTTGCTGCCGGATGCCGCCTGCCTGGCGAGGGCCTTGAGCGGCCGGGCCACGTCCTCGGTGGCACGGGCCGCGGTCGCGAGGTCGGCCAGCACATGGGCCGCCACCGCGCGATCGTTCAGGGCGCCGAGCGCGCCCTGCAGGCGCACCGTCGCCTCGATATAGGGCCTCGCCAGAGGCGACGCAAAGGCCGGCTCGAGGAAGGAAGCGGCATAGCGCAGCTTCTTGATGGCGATACGCAGCCGGTGCAGGCGCCTGGCGCCGAGCGAGCCGTGCTTGCGGCCGCGCTTCACGACCTTGTCGTGGCGCGCGTCGAGCACGGTGTGGGCGAATTCGTCGAGGCGCCCGGCGGTGCCCGCCGGCGACAGGGCGGCGAAGGCGTCGAGCTGGCGATGGAAGCCCTCGAAACGGGCGCCGGACAGGGCTGCGCGGGCGCGCTCCAGATGGATCTTGGCCAGCCGGCTGCCGATCCGCCGGACGACCGGCGGCACGTCGGCCACGGTCTCGTTGAGAAAGACATGGAGGTCGCGCGCCGGCGCGCATTCGCCGGCCAGCCACTTGGCCTCGGCCGACAATGCCCGCACGACCGGCCCGTCGACGGCGCTCTTGAACAGGCCGAAGGCCGCGCGCAGCCGCCGCAGCGCCACCCGCGTCTGGTGGATGCCGATCGGCCGGCGGCTGGCCAGGACGACAGCGCGGTATTTCAGCAGGTCGGCATGGCAATCCGCCACGATGTGCCGCAACGCAACATCGGGGGTGGTATCGGGGCCGAGGCCGGTGTTGGGCGAAGCCATGCAGGCCAGACGGTAACGGGCGGCCGCTGCCGGGCAACCGCAAAGAACGACAGTCTGATGAAGGTTTTATTTCAGCCGGTAGACTGCGATTTGACAGGCTTTTCCGGCGTTTCCGCTGGCCGGCCATGCAGTTAGCCGGCCGGGACCCCGGCCGTTTCCGGTGGCGGTCGCGGGCCGGGCTGCCCTAGAGTTGGCTCCATGAGTATCGATGCGGCTGCCTTCAAGAAGGGCATGCGCCACCTTGCGGCGAGCGTTACCCTGATCACCACCCGCCACCGCGACCTGCGCGGCGGCCTGACCGCCACGGCGGTCTGCTCGGTCTCGGCCGAGCCGCCCCAGATCCTGGTGTGCGTCAACAAGACGGCGAGCGCCCATGACCCGATCGGCGAGGCCGGCTTCTTCTGCGTCAACATCCTCTCACCCGAGCACCGCAAGATTGCCGAGCGCTTCGCCGGCATGGACGATGTGGAAGGCGACGAGCGTTTCCGCGACATGGGCGAATGGTTGACGCTGACGACCGGCGCGCCGGTGCTGAAGGGCTGCCCGGTGTCGTTCGACTGCCGGCTGGTGACCCGGGTCGCAGCCGGCACGCACACGATCTATATCGGCGAGATCGTCGATCTCGTGCTCTGTGCCGGCGCGACGCCGCTGCTCTATGCCGACGGCGCCTTCGTGCATGTCGACGCGCTCAAGAAGGCGGCGCAGGCAGCGTGAGGCTGCAGTAGCGCCTTCCGGCGAACGCACCTCCGGGTGTACCAGCCAGCCCTGGGGCAAGATCGTCTCTGATCGAACCAAAAGCTAACCTCATGCTGAGGAGCCACGCCCCTCGAATACCTCGGGGTAAACTCCACGTGGCGTCTCGAAGCATGGCAACAGCAAGACTGGTTCCCACCCTTCGAGACGCGGCCCTGCGGGCCGGCTCCTCAGGGTGAGGCCGTGGGTGATTCAATCTTAAGAAACTCTGCCCTAGGCGGTCACGCGTGGCCTGCGGGCCCGGGCGCGCGCCGGCAGCAACTCGGCGATCTGCACGGCGTTCAGCGCCGCCCCCTTGCGCAGGTTGTCGCCGCAAACGAACAGGGCCAGCCCATGCTTGACCGTCGGGTCGCGCCGCACACGGCCGACGAAGACCTCGTCGCGGCCGGTCGCTTCCAGCGGATTGGGCACGTCGGAGAGCATGACGCCCGGCGCCGCGCGCAGCCGCTCGAGCGCCATAGCCACCGGAAGGTCGCGATCGAATTCGGCGTTGATCGACAGCGAATGCCCTGAATAGACGGGCACCCGCACGCACGTCCCCGATACGGGCAGGGCGGGAATCTCGAGGATCTTGCGGCTCTCGTCGCGCAGCTTGACCTCTTCCTCGGAATAGCCGTCCTCGACGATCCGGTAGTTGAGCGGCACGACATTGTAGGCGATGGGAACCGCCCACTTGTGAGACGCCGCAAAGGCTATGGCGCCGCCATCGTGCATCAGGGCCGGGGCGCCGATGCCTGCGCTCCGCATCTGGTTCTCGAGCTCGTCGACGCCGGCCCCGCCGGCACCCGAGACGGCCTGGTAGGTGCTGACCACCAGGCGCCGCAGCCCGGCAGCCTCGTGCAGCGGCTTCAGCACCGGCATGGCAGCCATCGTCGTGCAGTTGGGATTGGCGACGATGCCCTTGGGGATGGCGCGCAGCGCATGGGGGTTGACCTCGGCCACGACCAACGGAACCTTGGGATGGCCGCGCCAGGCCGACGAATTGTCGATCACGATCGCGCCCGCAGCCGCGACCACCGGCGCCAGCTTGAGCGACGTTGCAGCCCCCGCCGAGAAGAAGACGACATCGAGGCCGGCATAATCCGCCGTTGCCGCATCCTCGACCACGATCTCCTGATCCTTCCACGACCGGCGCCGGCCGGCGGAGCGTGCCGACGCGAAGAGACGCAGCGAGCCCACGGGGAAATCGCGCTCGGCCAGGATCGACCGCATGATCTCGCCGACCATTCCGGTGGCGCCGACGATGCCGACGGCCAATCCCGGAGGGGCCCGTTCGTGCGGGGGCTGTTCGATGGATGACATGGACGCTTCTCCTGTTTGGAGCCGGAGACGGGGCGCCCGCGAACGACAAAGGCCCCGTCCGATCGGCGGGGCCTTGAAGGGTTGGTTCGCTGTCCGAAGATCTAACGCGCGCAAGCCCCTTCCGTCCCACCGTGTGTGGCGGCTTTTTTGACGGTCATGGTGGCTCGGCGCGACATGTTGCGAGCCTTATAGATCGACCCCGGAGAATTTGCAAAGGCCGCGCGGGGTACGGCCGACGGCCGGCACGCCCTGAGGCGGCGCGAGGCCGCAGTAGCGCCCTTGCGGCGAAATCACTATGGTCCGGCCGCCTGCTGGGGCGTCGCCAAGCGGTAAGGCAGTGGATTTTGATTCCACCATTCCCAGGTTCGAATCCTGGCGCCCCAGCCAGCCGCCCGTATGGATTTTTATCGGTGGCATGCTCAAGGGCTTGTCCCGACTTTCCAACAGTTCACCCACGTACGACTTGTCGTCGATAACACCTCATCCTGAGGAGCATCGCGCAGCGATGCCTGCGGCCGCTCCTCAGGGTGAGGTGATTCCATCACCTAAATCGGGTCAGAGGCGATTCTCAGCTGCGCGATCTTCGACGCCATGTCGCAGCGCTCGACCAGCTTGCGGTCGCCCTCGATCACCTCGAACTCGGTTTGCTCGCCCTCACGCCAAAACCGGATGCTCATCCTATGCTTCCCAATGCGCAGGTCTTGCACGGTCAGGTCAGGCAGCCAGCTCGGCAGCAACGGGTCGACATACAGCTTGTTGCGCGGCGCATCTGGCAGGAAACCCAGCAGCGCCTGTGTCAGCATGAAGCTCGAGCCCGCCGCCCAGGCCTGTGGCACGTTGGCCCCGATGTATTGCACAGGGAAATTGGTTTCATCGCGCTGGAACGCGGTGTACAGCTCCGGCAGTTGATTGAACGGGAAATGGCCGGCTGCTCTGCTGATGTCATGGGTGATACGCGCCGCCTCGGCGCCAAAGCCGTA
>DATHNU010001041.1:0-3965 GCA_035485695.1 Reyranella sp.
TGCAGACGATGTTGCCAGGCTTGGGCACCGGCGGGCGCAGGCGCACGCCCTTCAGCGGCACACCCTTGCCGTCGGCCACCGCCTTCTCGACCTTGGCCTTGTAGGAGTCCCACTTATCTATGAGGCCGATGATCAGGTCGCGATTGTGCAGGTGCGGGATGTCTTTCACCGTGTCGGTGATGTCGACGACATTGTCGCCCTTGATGACGCCGAGGCGATAATCATCGAAATAACAGAGCTTCACTTCTTGTCTCCCTCTTCAAACACCTTCTTGGCGACGTTCGCCGCCGACATGGCGGTCGGCCAGCCGGAATAGAAGGCGAGATGCGTTATGAGCTCGAGCAGCTCCTCTTTCTTCACGCCGTTGTTGATGGCGCGGGTGAAATGGCCGGTCTGCTGCTCGGTACGATTCATGGCGACCAGGGCGGCGCAGGTGATGAGGCTGCGGTCACGCTTGGAAAGCCCGGGCCTCTCCCAGACGTCGCCGAACAGCACGTTGTCGGTGAGGTCGACCAGTTTGGGCGCGAAGGCGCGCAGCGCGTCTCGTGCCGCCGAAGAAGAGACGGGTGGCTTGGACATGATTCTTTTCTCCCTACTGTGAACTGCTCGCTCAGGGGCTGGCATGACCGATGAAGCGGTCGGGCGGACGGTCGCCCCACTGCGACTGGAAGCCTTCCTCGGCGCTCAGGAGATTGCCGCCATTGGCCGCGTTCAGCCGGTCGGTGTCGGCCCAGCGCTCGTGCACGCGCCCCCACGGGTCGGCCCAGTAGTCGAAGACCTGGCTGCCCAGCAGGTGGCGGCCGATGCCCCACATATGCTCGTACTTGCCGAGCCGCTTGATGTGCTCGTGGTCCTGGAAGATGGAATCGATGTCCTGCGCCTCGTAGGAGACGTGGTTCAGCCCGGTCTTCTCGTTGTGCACGCAGAACAGGACATGGTGGTCGACGTAGTCGTCGCCGCGATCGAGCCGGCTGAAGGCGCCGATGAGGTTCTCCTTGTCGCCGGCATAGACGTCGTCCGAGCGGATCATGCCCAGGGTCTCGCGGAACCAGGCCACCGTCTCCTTCACCTTGGGCGTCGACAGCACGCCGTGGCCGATGCGCTGCAGCGTCGTCGGCGACTTGCTGAGCCGCATCAGGCGCCCCTTGCGGCGCAGCGGCTCGCCGCCCGTGTTCACGGGATCGCGCTCGACCTTGATCGGCGACACGGCCTGCATGCCGTGGATGACCTCGATCTGGTAGCCGTTGGGCTCGGTCAGCCGCACGCGCTTGCCGCCGCCCGGCTCGTTCAGGGTTTCTATGCCCGAGGCGCCCGGCAGCTTGGCCAGCCGCTTGAGGTCGTCCTCGCTGGCCGCGTGATAGGCGAAGCCGATGAACTTGGTGCCGCCCTTGTGCACGGCGTGCAGGTGATGATGACTGTCGGCGCCGCGCATGTAGAGCGAGTCGGGCGTGCGCTCGGCGCGCACCATGCCGAAATGGGTGAGAAACTCCTCCATCGCATCGAGGTCGGGCGCCTCCATGCGCGGGAAGGCGAATTCGGCGGCTTTGATTGCAACCATGGTGTCCTCCAGTGTCAGGATACTTTGAACTTATCGGGCAGGCGCTCCTCGTTGCCCATCGCCACGCGGCGCACGCCGTCGCTGTCGGGGCTGGCCGGGAAGCCGATGGCGGCCCGCGGCGCGGGCGTCTCCACCACCTTGTTGGAGAGGCGGCCGACGCCGGTCACCTCGACGTCGATCATATCGCCTACATCGAGCGGACGCGAGTTGGCAGGCGTGCCGGTCAAGAGGATGTCACCGGGCAGGAAGGTCATGTGTCTGGCCAAGTCGGCGATCAGATAGCCGCAGTCGAAGATCTGCTCGCTGACGGCGCCTTCCTGCACCATCTTGCCGTTCTTGTAGGAACGCAAGGTCGACGTGCGCACGTCGACGCCGGAGACGAGACCCGGCCCGATCGGGCAGAACCCGTCCATGCCTTTTACCCGCAGCATGGAGCCGGCGTCCGTGTCGCGAAAATCGTGGCAGCCGAAATCATTCGACGGCGCGAAGCCCGCGATGCAATCCCACGCCTCCTCGCGCGAGACGTTCTTGGTCACCTTGCCGAACACGACGGCCATCTCACCCTCGTAGTTCACGTACTTGTAGCCCTTGGGCCTGATCAGCTCACCCTTGTGCGCGTTGAGCGCCGTCAGCGGCTTCTGGAAATAGGTCGGCGACTTGGGCGGCGTGCGCGTATTGTTGAACTCGTAATAGCGCGAGATGTAGTTCACGTGAACGCAGATGATCTTGGTCGGCTCGCAGGGCGGCAGATGCACGACCTCGTCCTCGCCGCAGGTGCGGCCGTCGCCGAACACGATTCTGCCGTCCTTGAACTCGACCCAGTACGCGCTGCCGTCCTTCACCACATGCCGCACTTCCTTGCGCGGCCCCTCCAGAACACTCATCCACTCACTCCTCTTTGCTGGGAGCGCGCCACTCCAGTGGCGCATCTTTTGTCTTACGAAACGCATATGAGCGCCACTGGAGTGGCGCGCTCCCAGCCATGATCATTTCTTCGCCAACTCGATCGCCCGCCACACATTCTGCGCCGTCGCCGGCATCTCGACGTCGCTGACGCCAAGCGGCGCCAGCGCATCCATGATGGCGTTCATGACGACCGGCATGGCGCCCACCGTGCCCGCCTCGCCGGCGCCCTTGGCGCCCAGCGGGTTGTACTTGGTCGGCACCGGATTGCTCTTCACCTCCATGTTGGGGATCATCATGGCGTGCGGCATGGCGTAATCGAGGAAGCTCGCCGTCAGGAGCTGGCCGCTCTCGCGATCCCACACCACCTGCTCGCACAGGATCTGGCCGATGCCCTGCGCCACGCCGCCATGGATCTGACCTTTCAGTCCCGTCGGATTCATCACCGTGCCGACATCGTCGACCACGGCATAGCGGTCGACCGTGACGTCGCCGGTTTCCGGATCGATCTCGAGTTCGCAGATGTGGCAGCCGTTGGGATAGGTGTCCTTCTCGCCGAGGTATGTGGCATTCTCATACAGGCCGCCTTCGAAGCCGCCATTCTTGGGCCAGCGGGTCGGATTGAACGCCGCCATCGCCACCTGCTTCAGCGACAGCGACTTGTCGGTGCCCGCGACCGTGAAGGTGCCGTCGGTGAATTCGATGTCCTGTTCGCCCGCCTCGAGCATATGCCCGGCGAGCCTCTTGCCCTTCTCGATCACCTTTCCGGCGGCCATGAACAGCGCCGAGCCGCCCAGCACCGTCGAGCGCGATCCGTTGGTGCCCATGCCGAAGGCCACGCGATCGGTATCGCCGTCGATGTACTGCACGTCGTTGGGATCGATGCCCAGCCGCTCGTTCAGGATCTGCTTGAACATGGTCTCATGGCCCTGGCCCTGGTTCTTGGTGCCCATCAGCAGGGCCGCCGTGCCGCTGGGATTGAAACGGATCTCGGCATATTCCGGCTGCGCCGTGCCGGCGGCCTGCTCGATGGCATTGATGATGCCGAGCCCGCGCAGGCGGCCGCGCTTCTTCGACTCCTCCTTGCGGGCGGCGAAGCCCGCCACGTCGGCCAGCTTCAGCGCCATGTCGAGGTTCTTCTCGAACTCGCCGCAATCATAGAAAGGCCCGACCGGGCTCTGATAGGGCAGCGCCGATTCCAGCAGCATGTTCTTGCGGCGCAACTCGATGCGATCGACGCCCAGTTCGCGCGCCGCATCGTCGACCAGCCGCTCGATCAGGTAGATCGCCTCCGGCCGCCCCGCGCCGCGATAGGGCGCCGTCGGATTGGTGTTGGAGAGCACGCCAACCACGTTGATGTAGGCCTTGGGGATCAGGTAGACGCCCAGCACCGTGCCGATCATGCCGAAGGGCGACAGCAGGTTGCGGTCCGAGCCGACATAGGCGCCGATATTGGCGATCATGTTGAGCCGCAGCGCTAAAAACTTGTTGTCCTTGTCGAGCG
>DATHNU010001042.1:0-5855 GCA_035485695.1 Reyranella sp.
CAGGATATACCACGCGGCGAAGTAGCTCAGCGCCGGGCCGAGCATCACGAGGTTGGGCGCGGCGGGCTTGATCAGATCGCCCGCGCCCATGATCAGCGCCAGCCCGAGCGGGCCGAGGAACTTGCCGCAATTGCCGACGCCATAGCTGAGGCCCATGCCGCTGGCGCGCAGCCGGGCCGGCCAGATCTCCGCCATATACGGCCCGACGACGGTGTAGACGGCGCTGCCGAAAAAGCTTTGCGCCACGATCAGGATGAAGAACAGCGAGGCGCCCGCGACATAGACGTCGTGCAGATAGCCCGCGAGCACCATCAGCACCGCCGCCAGCACGCAGTAGATCGTGCCGGAGCCGCGCCTGCCCAGGGGCTCGATCAGCGCGGTGATGCTCAACCGCCCGAGGATCCCCGCCAGGTTGACGAATATCATCAGGAATGCGGCGTACTCCGGGGTGATCTTGGGCACCAGCACGAGCACCAGCAGGGTCGGTCCCCACAGCCCAAGCGAGGCGCCGCCGGTCTGGGTCAGGCCCGTGAGACACCCGGCGGCGACCAACCGCGGATAGTGGAACAGCTCGACCCAGCGCGTCTTTTTGACCACGGGCACCGTACCCGGCAGGACGATCTCCTCAGGCTCGATCATCAGCGCCCAGGCGAGCGACCGTCGCGCTTCTTCAGGACGCCCCTTGAGCAGCAGCCAGCGCGGTGATTCCGGCACCCACCAGCGGATCATGAACACCAGGACCAGCGGCACCAGGCCGACCAGGAACAGGCCGCGCCAGCCGACGATCGGCAGGAGCTGCCAGGCCGCCAGACCGGCCAGCATGCTGCCCCCCGGCAGCAGTGTCGTGATGAGCGCACTGACCCAGCCGCGCTTGTAGGCAGGGATGAATTCCTGCACCAGCGGCAGATCGATCGTGAAAATGCCGGCATTGCCGACACCGACGAAGAAGCGGAAGAACATCAGGAAGAGCCAGCCCGGGACGAAGCCGTCCTGTCCCGGCGTGAAGACCATGACGCCCGTGGCGAGCGAGATGGTGATCGTCGACAGGATGAACACCGTGCGGCGGCCGACCTTGTCGCCGAGCCATCCCCAGAAGAAGGCGCCAGGAACGGCGCCGAGACCCGAGGCCAGCAGGATTCCCCCGCCCTCCCAATAGGTCAGCGACCATTGCTTGGTCAGCGCCGCAGTGACGTAGCCGATCAGGAAGAAATCAAAGAAATCGAGCAGATCTGCCAGGTTCGCCGTGCAGATCAGCTTCCACTGATTTGTCGTCAGCCTCTTCTGCTGTTCCAGGAGCTCGATCATGACGTTCCCTCCGCTGGCCGGCGGATGGCGTAATGAACGCTGCGCGACGCTCTTCGCTGTTATGCGTGACTTGTAACTAAGCGTGACTGGTACCGAAGTGCCCAACCGTCCATCGGTGGCCGCTACCGCCAGCGAAGTCGAGCGTAACAACGCGCGGTACTGTCATCAAGAGCGCTTCGCGGATGGCCTTCCGCCATTACTGAAGCCCAGTGGCAAAACCGTCGTCCAGCGCCGCCTCGTGGCGTTGCTGACCGTGTCCACGATTTCGGTTGGCCGGTACTAGGTCGCGCCCGGAGCAAACTCGACGGCATGGCGGATCTGGAAGCCGCCTAAAAGCTCGCTGCAGCGTTCGGTGATGGCCTCGCGCGATGCACCGGCCGATGCCGTGACGCGAACCGCCGCCAGCGTGCCATACGCCGGGTCGTTGCGGACCGTCACGGTTGCCGTCGTCCCCTCCTCCTGCAACGGCGCGATAGCCGCCTCGAAGGCATGCCGGGCCGCTTCGAGCCGCAACGCAGGCTTGTAGATCTTGCCCACGCCGGTCACCGGCATGACCGGAATCAGCGCGACCTGCACCGGCACTGCCGCCCGCTCCGGGATCTCGCGCCGGCAGAACTCGCGCAACTCTTCGGCCGTGGCGCCGGCGCCGGGCCTGAGCTGCACGAACACCATCGGCAGCTCGCCGGCATAGGTATCGGGCAAGCCGACCGCCGCCGCGGTCTCGACCGCGGGATGGCGATTGAGCGCCTCCTCGATGATCACCGGATCGATATTGTGGCCGCCGCGGATGATCAGGTCCTTGGAGCGACCGGTTAGCCAGACATAGCCCTCGGGGTCGAGCCGGCCGAGATCGCCGGAATCGAGCCATCCGTCGGCCAGCATGGCGCCAAGGTTATGGCGTCGATCGAGATAGCCCGGCGTGACCTGCGGGCCGCGCATCAGCACGTGGCCGATCTCGCCCACCGGGCAATCGCGGCGGATCGTGCCGTCGGGCGCCACATCGGCAATGCGGATCTCGGTGTAGGGCAGGCGCAATCCGACGGAACCGGGCCGGCGCTCGCCATGCAGCGGGTTCATGGTCGAGTAGCAATGCACTTCGGTCATGCCATAGCCCTCGATCACGGGCGCACCGATCTCGCGTTCGATCCGCCGGATGAGCTCGACGGGCACCGTCGAGCCGCCCGTCACGAAGGCTTTTAGCGACGAGAGGTCGTGGCCGTCGCGCGGCACGTTCATGATGGCCGCCAAGGTGGTCGGCACGGCGCCGCCCACATCGACCCGATTGCGCTCGACGATGCTCCAGTAGTCGCGCACGACGTTGGGATTGCGCGCGCCGAGCGGAGTCGGGATCACGATCGTCCAGCCGTTGGCGATCGGCGACAGCGCGCCGAACAGCGAGCCGCCGACATGGAACTGCGGCAGAGGATTGAGCAGCACCGTCCCCGGCCCGAAATCGAAGACCAGCGCGTTGCTCCAGGCCATCAAGGTCAGCGCACCGTGCGTGTGCTTGGCGAGCTTCGGGAGTCCCGTCGTCCCGCCGGTGTGGAACAGCGCCGCCACGGTGTCGCGATCGATCGCCTTGGGCGCCAGGAGCCGGTCTGCCGGCTGGGCCGCGCAGGCCTCTTCATAGTCGATGACGCCGGCGATGGCCGGGCCGCCGCCGATGCGGAACACCTTCAGCTCCGGCATCCTCGCCCGAATGGCCTCCACCTTCGGCCAGATATCCGGGAAGATCGAAGGGCCTGCCGCGACCAGCGCCCGCGCCTCCGCCTGCTTCATGATAGCGGCGATCTGCGAGGCTTCGAGGAAGTAGTTGACGGGATTGGCGACGGCCGCGACCTCCGCACCCCACAGCGCAAAGAAGGTCTCCGGCACGCTCGGCATCAGGATCGAGACGGTGTCCTCGGGTCCAACGCCGTGCGCGTGCAGCAGGTTTGCCGTCTGGATCACGCGCTGCATCAGCTCGTCGTAGGTGACATCGCGTACCGGATCGCCGGGGCCGGTGCCGGCGAGGTAGCGAATGGCCACGCGACCGGCATGCTGGTGCGCCGACTCGAGCAACAGATCCGCCACGCTGGCATGGCGGATGCGCTCGGTCACAGGCACCTGCTCGAGTTTTTCTATGTCTTCCTGGGTAAGGATCTTCATCGACGTTTCCTCATACTTTACTCGTCATGGCACGGACGTTGCTCGACCATCACGCGCCTGTCGGCCGCTCTGCAAGTCCAATCTTCCATCGACGAGGGAATGCCATGCTCTCCACCGAACGACCGGCCGCCGAGGCGCCCGCGCGGTCCGCCGGCACTGTCGCCGAGGTGCTCGCCCGGACGGAGGCCCTCGTTCCGATCCTTCGCGAACGCGCGGACGCCGTCGACGAGTTGCGGCAAATGCTGCCGGCCAGCGTCGCTGACCTGAAATCGGCCGGCACGGCCCGCCTCTACCAGCCGGCGAGGTTCGGCGGATGCGAAGCCGATATGCGCAGCGGAGTCGAAGCCCTGTCCGCCGTGGGGCGAGGCTGCGGGTCGAGCGCCTGGTGCCTGGTCCAGCATCTAACCCACAACTTCATGCTGGCGCAGTGGCCCGACCAGGGACAGCACGACATCTGGAACGAGGATCCGGCCTGCCTGGTGAGCGGCATCTTCATTTCCGGCGCCGGTCGCGCCCGCTCGGTCGACGGCGGCTATGTGCTGTCGGGCCGCTGGCCGCTGGTGAGCGGCGTCAACACCAGCGACTGGTGCCTGTTCGCCGCCCTGGTCGATGGCGGCGACGTCCACACCCATCGCTATTTCGCCCTGCCGCGCCGCGAGATCGAGATCGTCGATACCTGGCGGTCGGTCGGCCTCATGGGCTCGGCGAGCAACGACGTCGTCGTCTCGGAGGTCTTCGTTCCCGCCCATCGCACGCTCTCGATCCGTCATCTCAAGGGCGGTCCCACGCCCGGCAATGCGCACAACAGGAGCCCGCTCTACCGCACGCCGAGCTATTGCATCTTCGGCATCTACATCACCGCCGCCGTGCTCGGCATCGCCGAGGCCGGCCTCGAATTCTATCTCGAGGGCGCGCGCCGTCGCATCACGCTCACCTCGAGCCAGAAGGTCGCCGGCTATCCCACGCAGCAGGTCAAGGTCGCCGAGGCATCGGCGGCGATCGCCGCCGCACGGCAGCTCCTGTTCGCCATATGCGATGAAGCGAGCGGGATCGCTGTCCGCGACGAGCTGCCGAGCGATGAGCAGCGGGCGAAGTTCCGGTCGCATGCCGCCTTCGCCGGACGGCTGTCGGCCCGTGCCGTCGAGCTCCTGTGGGATGCCGGCGCCAGCAGCAGCGTCTACAGCGCCAACCCGATGTCGCGGGTCTTTCGCGACATGAGCGTGGCCAGCCGCCATTTCACGTTGAACTGGGACGTCAACGGGTCGACCCATGGGCGCGTGCTGATGGGCCTCGAACTGGGCGATCCGACGCTGTGAAGCGCGACACGCCGCTGCCCACGCGAGGCTACCGTAACCATCTATTCCGTCATCCCGAGCGAAGCCGCCTAAGGGGCGGCGTAGCCGAGGGACCTCGTCTTCTCGGCCGCGCAACAGAATAGGTCCCTCCGCTCCGCGCTTCGCGCTCCGGTCGGGATGACAGGAGTTTTGCCAAATACGCGAGAAAGTTGCGGCCTCCCGCTATTTGACGCCGACCGGGATCGTGGTGAAGCTGACCCAAACAACCAGCAGCGTCACGCGCCCGGAGGATGGAATGGCCAGTACGACGACGGTTCCCGTCACGGATCCCGATCAGCCGGCGCCCCCATCGTTTTGGCCGACCGGCTGGTGGAAAATCGTCGATGCCCGGATCGGCATCGTCCCGCTGCCGATCTTCGTGGTCCTGCTCGTCGTGATCACGGGCTTCGCCGCCACCGGTTCGGTGCCGTCCGACATCCTGATGGGCATCGTCTTGCTGTCGATGGGCGGCTTCGCCTGTGCCGAGCTGGGCAAGCGCATCCCGATCATCCGCAACATCGGCGCAGCGGCGATCTTCGCGACCTTCATTCCGTCCTTCCTCGCCTTCCATCACCTGTTGCCCCAGCCGGTCCTGACCTCGATCACCCAGTTCACCAAGGACTCGAACTTTCTCTACCTGTTCATCTCCTGCATCATCGTCGGCAGCATCCTGGGCATGGATCGTGGCGTCCTGATCAAGGGCTTCATCAAGATCTTCGTGCCGCTGGCCGCCGGGTCGGTCGTCGGCGGCCTCGTCGGCACGCTCGTCGGCGTCCTGCTGGGTCTCGGTGCCTATCACACGTTCTTCTTCATTGTCGTGCCGATCATGGCCGGCGGCGTGGGCGAAGGCGCGATTCCGCTCTCCATCGGCTATTCCCAGATATTGGGCCAGCCCCAGGGCGACCTGTTCGCCCAAGTGCTGCCGCCCGTCATGCTGGGCAGCCTGACGGCGATCCTGCTGGCCGGCACGCTCAACTTCGTCGGCAAGCGCTATCCGCACCTCACCGGCGAAGGTCGCCTGCAGCCGGGCGAGGAAGACGAGTTGCAACGTGAGGAAGAGGATGCCGG
>DATHNU010001043.1:0-2080 GCA_035485695.1 Reyranella sp.
GACTTCGCTGCTCACCTTGTGGGGGCGCGACCGGACGCGCGGACCCAGGCTGCCGCTCGAATTCCTGATCGCCAAGCAGACGCGCGGCACGGCCGAGGCCTATGGCCTGCTCGATCGCGGCCTGCTGGCGCCCGGTCACAAGGCCGACATCAACGTGATCGACTTCGATGCGCTGCAGCTCAAGCGGCCCGAAGTGGTCTACGATCTGCCGACCGGTGGCCGCCGCCTGATCCAGCGCGCCTCAGGCTACCGCCACACCTTCAACGCCGGCGTCGAGACCGTGCACAACGACGAGCTGACCGGCGAACGGCCCGGGCGGTTGGTGCGGGGATCACAGGCCGCCGGCTAGGGCTCATTGCTGGGAGCGCGCCACTCCAGTGGCGCTCATTCTCATGCGGACCGCGGGCGTCCCGCCCGCTCATGACCATGATGCGGGCGGGACGCCCGCGGTCCGGAAGACATGAGCGCCAACACTACACCGTCATATGCCGGCGCACCGCGTCGGCGTCGAAGCTCTCGCGCGTGCCCGACATCACGACCTCGCCGCGGTCCATGACGGCGAAATCGTCGGCCAGCTCGTGGGCGAATTCGAGATACTGCTCGACCAGCAGGATCGCCATGTCGCCGCGCTGGCGCAGGAAGACGATGGCGCGGCCGATATCCTTGATGACGGAGGGTTGGATGCCCTCGGTCGGCTCGTCGAGCACCAGCAGCTTGGGCCGCATGGTGAGCGCCCGGCCGATGGCGAGCTGCTGCTGCTGGCCGCCCGACAGATCGCCGCCGCGGCGCTTCAGCATCGAATCGAGCACTGGGAAGAGCTCGAACACCTCGTCGGGAATCTTCTTCTGGTCGCGCTTGACGGGCGCGAAGCCGGTCTCGAGGTTCTCCTTGACCGTGAGCAGCGGGAAGATCTCGCGGCCCTGCGGCACCATGGCCACGCCGCGCCGCGCCCGCTCATAGGGCGGCAGCCGCGAGACTTCCTGGCCGTCCAGCGCGATCGACCCCGCGGCGATCGGCTGCAGGCCGACGATGGCGCGCAACAGGCTGGTCTTGCCGACGCCGTTGCGGCCAAGCAGGCAGGTCACCCGTCCCACGGTCGCGCTGAGCGACACCGAGCGCAGCGCCTGGGCGGCGCCGTAGAAGAGATCGACGTTCTGGACCGCGAGCATCGCTAGCGCCCGAGATAGACTTCGACAACGCGCGGGTCGGCGCTCACCTGGTCGAGCGAGCCCTCGGCCAGCATCGAGCCCTCGTGCAGCACCGTCACCTTGACGCCGAGCGCCCTCACAAAGCTCATGTCGTGCTCGACCACCACCACCGAATGGGTGCGGTTGATCTCGCGCAGCACCTGCGCCGTGGTTTCGGTCTCGACATCGGTCATTCCGGCGACCGGCTCGTCGACCAGCAGCAGCTTGGGATCCTGGGCGAGCAGCATGCCGATCTCGAGCCACTGCTTCTGGCCGTGGCTGAGACGCGCACCCAGCATGTGCTGCTGCGGACCCATGCGGATGATCGACAGGATCTCGTCCAGCCGGTCGTTCTCGGCCTTGGTCGGCTGGGCCAGCAGCAGGCGGTACCAGCTGCGCAGGCCGGCCAGCGCCAGCAGGAGGTTGTCGCGCACCGTGTGGTTCTCGAACACGGTGGGCTTCTGGAACTTGCGCCCGATGCCCAGGGTGGCGATGTCGGCTTCGTCGAGCTTGGTGAGGTCGGCGCGGCCGTCGAACACCACCTCGCCCTCGTCAGGCCGCGTCTTGCCGGTCACGACGTCCATCATGGTGGTCTTGCCGGCGCCGTTGGGGCCGATGATGGCGCGCATCTCGCCCGGCTCGACCAGCAGCGAGAGATTGTTCAGCGCCTTGAAGCCGTCGAACGAGACGGTGACGCCGCTGAGATAGAGCAGAGCGGTGGTGCTGCGCTGGAGCGGTTTCATGCCGCGGCCGCCTTCTTCGCGAGATTGCGGGAGCGGATCTGCGCCCACAGGCCAACGACGCCCCTGGGCAGGAACAGGGTGACGAGGATGAACAGGGCACCCAGCGCGAACAGCCAGACTTCCGGCAGCGCGCCGGTGAGGTAGGTCTTG
>DATHNU010001044.1:0-4299 GCA_035485695.1 Reyranella sp.
GCCACCATCATCGAGCATCTGGGCGACGCCTACTGGCATGTCGGCCGCCAGCGCGAGGCGCGCTTCCAATGGGAACGGGCGCTCAACCAGAAGCCCGACAAGGACCGCCTGGCGGTGATCAAGGACAAGATCGCCAATGGGCTGAGTGCCGCCAACGACAAGCCGACCGTTTACGAAAAGGCCGCCGACACCAAGCAGGGCGGTTGAGCCGACAGCGATGCCGGCCGCTGCGGTGTGGCCTGCGCACGCCAAGGTCAATCTGTGGCTGAACGTCGTTGGCCGCAGGCCTGACGGCTACCATCTGCTCGACTCCCTGGTGGCCTTCGTCGACCTCGCCGACACACTCGACGTACGGCCCTCCGACGGATTGTCGCTCGAACTCGCCGGACCGCAGGCGGCAGGCCTCGCGGGCGATCCGGACAATCTCGTGCTGAAGGCCGCGCGCCTGCTGGCCGATCGTGCCGGCGTGTCGCCGCGTGCGGCGATCCGGCTCGGCAAGCACATCCCGGTGGCGGCGGGCCTCGGCGGGGGATCGGCCGATGCGGCGGCGGCACTGCGCGCGCTCATCGATCTGTGGCGTGTCGCCCTGCCGGAAGAGGAACTGTTCGATCTCGCAGCGTCCCTGGGCGCCGACGTGCCGATGTGCCTGGCCGGCCGTCCCGCGCTGGTGTCGGGGATCGGCGAGCGCCTGCAGCCGGCGCCGGCACTGCCGCCGGTCGCCATCCTGCTGGTCAATCCCGGCATCGCACTGCCCACGCCCGACGTCTTCAAAGCGCGCCGCGGTCCGTTCTCGACCGCCGTGCCGGTGACCCAGCCTTGGCGAGACCTGCCGGAATTCACGGCCGCCCTTGCCCAGCGCGGTAACGATCTCAGCGACGCCGCGATTGCGTTGCGCCCGGCGATCGCCGAGGTGCTGACCTTCCTGCGCAACAGCCATGGCGCGCGCTACGCCGCCATGAGCGGCAGCGGCGCCACCTGCTTTGCCCTCTACGACTCGCCCGACGCGGCGCAGCGGGCAAGCGCCTCGATGCCGCCTTCCTGGTGGCGCCATGCGGGAACGTTGATCTAGCCTCAAGCAGACAGCGAGTCGCCGGCGATCGCTTGGATCATGTCATTGCCGGGGGCGCGCCACTCCAGTGGCGCGTCATGATCTTCCGGACCGCGGGCGTCCCGCCCGCTCATAATCATGGGCGGGCGGGACGCCCGCGGTCCCAAAGAGCCTGAAAAGACGCGCCACTGCGTGCGGAGGTTACTCCGCGCGCAGTGGCGCGCCCCCAGCAATTTAGTTCGGCTTTCGCATCGCCTTCGCGCGCGTTTCCTTCAGCGACTCGAACAGCGCCTTGCTGGCCTCGCCCGTCTGCGTGAGGCCGGCCGTGCGCTCGTAGTCGAGGATGGCTGCCCGCGTGGCAGGGCCGTACAGGCCGTCAGGCGGATCGCGCAGGAAATTGAGATCGCGCAGCAGCCGCTGGACCGCCGTCACCTGGTCGGCAGTCGACGCCGGCCAAATATCGGGATCGGCGCGGGCGATGTCGGCCGAGGTTGGCGGCGCCGGCGGCGGCTCGGGCTGGCCGAGATCGATGGCCGTTGTGGTCGCTGACTCAGGCGGCGCCGGCTTGGGCCCCTCGGGCGTGGCCGCGATCGACGGCGGGACAGCCGTCGCCTCCTCGATCTTGGGCGTCGGCGGCTTGGGTGGGTCGATCGGCGCAGGCACTGCGTTTGCCGGTTCGACCTTCGCGGAGTCCGTCTTCTCCTCAGGCGCCGGCGCGGCGCGCGCGATGTCCGCCGACGTGGGCGGCGCTGGCGGCGGCTCGGGCGCACCGAGGTCGATGGCCGGCGCGATTGGGGCCGGTGCGATTGGGGCCTGTTCGATTGCGGCCTGTGCGATTGGCGGTTCGACTTTCGCTGAGTCCGCCTTCTCCTGAGGCAGTGGCGCCGCGCGCGCGATGTCCTCCGAAGTAGGCGGCGGTGGCGGCTCGGATGCGCTGAGGTCGACCGCCGGTGCGGCTGGCGGCGCGCTTGCGGCGGCACCGCGACGTGCGATCGCCTGCTGCAGGGCGGCGAAGACATCCTTGGTCGGCTCGCCGGTCTCGCGCGCGCCGGTGCTGCGCTGGAAGCTGCGGATGGCCGTGCGTGTCACCGGGCCGATCGCGCCATCCGGCTTGTTGCTCAGGAGCTTGAGGTCGAACAGCGCCTGCTGGATGGCGCTGATCTGGTCGTTGGCGGCCTTGGGCCAGCCCGGCGGGTCGGGCTCGCTGTTGGCGGCGGCAGCCTGACCGGGCGCGGGCACCGGGAAAGCCGCCGGCGGCAGCGCCGGCGTGGGCAGCGCAACCGGCGGCAGGTCGGACGGCACCAGGGGCGGCGGGGGCTTGGGCGGCTGGAGAGCCTCGACGATCTGCTTGAATTCGCGCTGGCCCGTCTGCTGCGCGCGCTCAAGGTCGCCCGGCAGCAGGGTGGCTCGCAACGCCTGCGCGCGCTGCGCCGCCATCTTGGCGATCGCGTTGTCGGCGCCGTCGCGGTTGGTCTGGCGATCGAACTCGGACGTGATGGCGTACCAGGCGAGCGCCATTGCCGGATCCTTCGGCAGAAGGTCGCCCCGTTCGTAGATGTCGCCCAGGGTGAACATCGAGACGGCCAGGCCCTGGCGGCTCGCCGCGCGCAGCAGATCGATCGCTTCCTGGCCGTTGCGCGCGACGCCTTTGCCTTCACGCAGCATCAAGGCGAGATGCTGCTTGGCGATCGGCAGGTTGGCCTCGGAAGCCTTGCGGTACCATTCGACGGCGCGCGTCGAATCGCGCTCGACGACGAAGCCGCGTTCATACATCACGCCGACATTGAAGGCCGACTGCGCCGAGCCGTGCTGGGCGGCGCGCAGCAGCCAGCCCGCGCCGGCCTGCTGGTCTTTGGGCACGCCCAGGCCCTGCACCAGACGGCGCGCCATCTCTTCCATGGCGGGGAGCTCGTCGGCATTGGCTCTGGCCCGGAGCTCGTCGATCGGCAGGGCGGCCCAGTCGATCGAAGCGGCCGATTCGGTCGCGGAGGGCGCCGGCGTTGCGCGCGCGAACTCGGCGCTGGTCGGTTCGGGCGGAGCAGCGGCCTCCGGAACCACGATCGGCGCCGCCGACTTTGTCTCTGGTTTCGCGGGTATCGCGATAGGGGCGGGAGCAGGCTTCGCCTGGGTCGCGTTGGCGGTACGCGGCGATGACGTCTGCCGTGGCCAAATCACCCACGCGCCAGCCGTTCCCAGCGCCGCCGCCAGGATCACGCCGCCGATCAGGAGAGCGGGTTGCTTCACGCCCATGCCCCGACTTTAGCTGACAGCGGCCACGCCGGAGAAGGCATGGCGCGATGGCGCACAATGATCACCGTGGTCAACAACAGGACCGCGCCGGCCTGGTGGGCCGTCGCCAGCGCGATGTTGACGCCGCTCAGGATCGTTGCGATTCCGAGCCCGAGCTGCAGCAGCGCCATCGCTGCCGCTACCAGAGTCTCCGGCCGGCGCGCCCGCCAGGCCAGCGCCAGCACACCCAGCACCAGAAGCTTGGCGAGCCAGCGATGGACGAATTGGATGGTCGTGCCGTTCTCGAAGAAGTTGATCCACCACGGGCTCTGGTCAAACAGGCCGGGCGGGATCCAGTAGCCCGACATGGTCGGGAAGGTGCTGTGCGACGTGCCGGCGCGCAGGCCCGCCATCAGCGCCCCCCATGTCATCACGACGAGAAGGAATCCGATCAGTGCCCCGGCCTTGCGGCGGGTCTTGGCATCGTCGCGCCGGGCATCTTGCGGCCCCAGCTCCAGGATCAGCCACACCGTGTAGGCGTAGAGCGCCACCGCAAGAAGCAGGTGGGCCGCCAGCCGGTAGTGGCTGACCGCGGGCCGGTCGATCAGGCCGGACGCCACCATCGCCCAGCCGAGCGCACCCTGCAGGCTGCCCAGCACCAGCAGCGCCAGCAGGCGCGGCTTCAGTGCCGGCGTGAGCTGGCCGCGCAGCCAGAACCAGGCGAGCGGCAGGGCGAAGGCGAGGCCGATCAGCCGGCCCCACAGGCGATGGATGAACTCCAGCCAGAAAATCTGTCTGAATTCGTCAACGCTGAAACCACGGTTGATCGTTCTTCCCTGCGGCGAGGAAAGATATTTCTGCAGCTCGGCCTGCCAGGCGGCATCCGACATCGGCGGCAACCAGCCCGTCACCGGCCGCCATTCGACCATCGACAGGCCCGACTCGGTGAGCCGCGTGAGCGCGCCGAGCACGATCATGAAGAAAATCATCGCGGCAACGACCAGCAGCCAGTTGCGCACGGA
>DATHNU010001045.1:0-7200 GCA_035485695.1 Reyranella sp.
AGCCGCCCGACAGCGTGCCGAAGGGCTTGTCCAGAATCTCCTGTTCGACGCCGATCTCGTCCAGCAGCACGTCGATGCGCCAGTCGTCGTCGCCCAGCCCGACCTTGACCAGGGCGTCGTGCAGGACATCGCGCACCGGCCGATCGGCCAGGCCGGACGGCACGTCCTGCGGCACGCTGCCGACCCGCAGGCCACGCGAGCGGATCACGTTGCCGCCATTCAGCTCGAGCTCGCCGGTGAGGCATTTCAGCAAGGTCGACTTGCCGGCGCCGTTCTCGCCGACCAGCGCCGTCCGCGCGCCGTCGAGCAGGAACGACACGCCGCCGAAGACGCGGGCCGAGCCGTAGAAGAAGCTGGCCCGCTCCATCCCGAGCACGGCCTGACGCGACGCCATTGTCGATCCCCAAAATTCAGGGGACCAGTACGCCATCCCTGGCGACAATACGACCGGCTTTGATCACCAATTTGCGCTTGGGCCGCGTCGCGACCGCCTCGGCGAGCGAGCCCGCTTCGACGACCATGAAATCGGCCGGGCCGCCGATCGCGATGCCATAGGGCATGATGCCCAGGACGCGTGCGGCGGCCGCGGTCACCATGTCGAAGGCCAGCGCCAGCTCCTCGTCGTGGCGGAAGTTGGCGCGGTAGCCGATCATCATGGCCCGTTCCAGCATGTCGCCGTTGCCGAACGGCGACCAGGCATCGCGGATATTGTCGGAACCGCCGAACACCTCCACGCCATGATCGTGCAGGAGCTTGAGCGGCGGTATGTGGGCGCCGCCTGGACCGTGGCTCATGATGGCGACGCCGGCCTCGGCCAGAAGGTCGGCGGTGCGTTCGGCCAGGTCGGTCGGCACGGAGCCCAGCGCGAAGGCGTGGCTCACCGCGACCCTTCCGTTCAAGCCGGCCGCCTCGGTGCGGTGCGCGATCGCCGTCAACTGGTGAATGCCGCTCTCGCCGCTGTCGTGCAGATGGATATCGGCACCCACGCCGCGGCGCTCGGCGATGGAGAAGATCGCATCGAGATGGCCGTCGAGGTCGCCGTCGATGCCGATGGGATCGAGCCCGCCTAAAAGGTCGGCGCCTTCGGCGATGGCGGCGTCCAGCAGCGCGGCCGTGCCCGGCGAGCGCAAAATGCCGCTTTGCGGGAAGGCCACGATCTGGATCGTGACAAGATCGCGGAAGCGTTCGCGCACCTTCAGGATCTCGTGGAGATTCTTGAGCCCGAGCTGATTGTCGATATCGACGTGGCTCCGCATATGCAGCGTGCCGCTGGCCACCACCTGGCGCACCAGGTTGGCGCCGGTCTCGGCTTCCGGGACGGTGCGCGTCGCGCGCACCTTGCGTTCGGCCTCGATGCGGTCGGCGACGCGGTTGCCCGCGGCCTGGTTGGGCACCCAGGGCAGGCCCAGCAGGGTCTTGTCGAGATGGATATGACCGTCGATCAGCGGCGGCAGGACCAGCGCGCCTGCAAGATCGAGCGTGTCCGCGCGCGTCGTGGGATCGCCCGAGGCCGGCAGGAGGGCGGCGATCCGCCCTCCCTGGACGTCGATGTTGTGCCGACTGCCATCGGCCAGCGTGGCGTTGGCGAGAAGCACGCCGTTACTGCGCGGCGATGGCGCCCGCTTCCTTGCGGGTCTGGGCGACCGCAGTGCGTGCCGCCATGGCCATCAGGCCGCTGTCATTGGCGATGGTGACGAAGTGGAAGCCCATGCCGATGGCGCGCGCGGCATAGCTCGCGGTGCCGTTGTGGATGCCGGCGAACAGGCCGCGCTTCTTGGTGGCGGCGGTGAGCTTGTCGTAAATCTTGAGGACCTGAGGCTCCTCGCGATCGAGCTTGGGTACCAGGCCGAGCGAGAGGCCAAGGTCGCTGGGGCCGACATAGATGCCGCTGATGCCGGGCACGTCGAGGATGGCGTCGATATTGTCGATCGCTTCCTGGGTCTCGATCATCGGGATGATCAGCACCTCGTCGTTGGCCGTCGCCTGGTAGGGTGTCGCCGAGCCATAGGCACCGGCGCGGATCGGGCCGTTGCTGCGCTTGCCCTTGGGCGGATAGAGCGCATAGGAGACGAGCGCCTTGGCCTCGGCGACGTTGTTCACCATCGGGCAGATCACGCCCCAGGCGCCGCCGTCCAGCACCTTGCCGATGATGCCGGGCTCGTTCCACGGCACGCGCACCAGCGGCGTCACCGGATGCTTGTCCATGGCCTGGAAGCAGGCGACCATCGAATGATAATCCTGCACGCCGTGCTGAATGTCGACGGTGACGCTGTCCCAGCCGCATTGCGCCATCACCTCGGCCGAGAAGCCGCTGGGGATCGCGAGCCAGGCGTTGACGCAGGCCTTGCCCTCTTTGAGGCGCTTTTTCAGCATGTTCGTCGACATCGGCATTTCCTCTTTTTCAAGCGTGATCGAAGTAGCGGATCATAGGCAGGCCGGCCGCGTCTCGCCATGGTGCCCTGTCGCAGTGCGGGCATGGCTGTCACCCCGAGCGCAGCGAGGGGCCTTTGAGGCCACAAGAAAGGTCCCTCGCTGCGCTCGGGATGACAGCGGGCCTTAACCCTTAACAGCCCCCGCCGCCAATCCCTCGACGATGTATTTCTGCAGCAACGCCACCAGGATCACGGTGGGTGCGAGCGCCAGCAGGCAGATCGCCATCATCAGATTGAAGAAGACATGGACGTCGCCCACCAGGCTGGCGATCACCACCGGCAGGGTCATGAAATCCGGCCGGGCGTTCAGGATCAGCGGGATCAGAAGCTCGTGCCAGGAAATGATGAAGATGATGACGCCGCACGCCGCCAGTGCCGGGGTCGCGAGCGGCAGGACGATCTTGATGAAGGCGCCGAGACGCGTGCAGCCGTCGATACGCGCGGCTTCCTCGAGATCGGCCGGAATGGTGTCGAAGTAGGGCGCCAGGATCAGGATGGCGTAGGGCAGGAGAAAGCCCGTCTCGGCGATGATGACGCCGCTCAATGAATTGAGCTGGCCGAACGAGCGCATGACGATGTAGAGCGGGATCATCAGCACGATCACCGGCACGAAGCGCGCGACGATGTTGGCCTGCAGCAGGAACAGCGTCCATCGGAAGCGCTGGCGGGCGATGGTGTAGGCCGACAGCGAGCCGAACAGCAGGGTGAGGAACGTGACCGAGATGGCCACGATGGCCGAGTTGGAGAAGGCCGTATAGAAACTCTTGATGTTGTCGGGGAGATAGGTGACCTGCTCGAAGATGCGGCCCTTCTGCTCGCCTTTGGTGAGAATGACGGTGAAATTGTCGAGGGTGAATTCGAGCGGCAGCAGGCGGCGCGTGTCGGCCTGCAGCGCCTTTTCCGATTGGATGCTGCCGATGAACACCGCCAACACCGGCAGCAGGATGAAGAAGATCACCGTCAGATTGGCGACGTGCAGCATGAGCTTCGTTGTGCGCGATGTGGCGAACATCAGAGCGTCACCCGGCGGTAGACGAAGCGCATATAGACCAGGGCGATCGCGCCTATCATCAGCGCCAGGATGTAGGCCGATGCCGAGCCCATGCCGAAGTTGTTGGGCGGCGAAAAGGTGATCTTGTAGCTGTACCAGGCGGCGACCCAGGTGGCGTCGCCCGGCCCGCCCTCGGTGATGGCGAGGATCTCCTCGAACACGGCAAACGCGAAGGCCGTGCGCAGGATCAGGATGATGGCGATGATCTGGCGCAGCATGGGCAGGGTGATGTGCCGGAAGCGGTGCCAGGCGTTGGCGCCGTCGATCGACGCCTGCTCGTAGAGCTCGCGCGGAATGCCCTGCAGGGCCGCGTGCACCAGGATGATGGCGAAGGGCAGGGTGCGCCAGATATAGGGCACCGCCACGGCATAGAGCGCCGTGTTGGGATTGCCCGCCCAGTTGACCGGCTCGCTGATCAGTCCCGCGGTGAACAAGATCCTGTTCAGGAAGCCGAACTGGAAGCTGTAGAGGAACGCCCAGATCAGGCCGTTGGCGATCGGCGGAATGGCATAGGGCAGCAGGATCAGGAAGCGTGTCAGCCGCGACGTCCAGACGCTCGTCTGGTTGATCAGCAGCGCAATCAGCACCGCCAGTACGATCTCGCTGCTGACGGTGATGGCGGTGAAGATCAGCGTGTTCTTGAGCGCGACCCAGAACAGCGGATCTTCCAGCACCCGGCTGTAATTCTCCCAGCCGTTGAAGGGGAACTCGCCGCGCCGCAACTGGGCGAGGCCCACGCGATGGACCGAGAGGTAGGCCGCGTAGACCACCGGATAGGCCAGCACCAGGCCGAGGCAGAGCAGCGTCGGCAAATTCATGAAGAAGGCGAAGTGCGACGCCCGCATCTCGCGCCGAAACCAGGGCACGCGGATCCGGCGCGCGACGGCGATCTCCTGGACGTCGGTGGTCAGGGCGTCAGACCTTGCGCTTGGCGTCGGCGATGCCCTTGATCAGGTTGTCGCAGCACTGGTCGGCCGTGATCTGGCCGGTCAGGCACTTCTGGACTTCGATGTTGAGCTGATCGGTCCACGGGAAATGCCACGGTTGATAAACCGACGAGCAGGCCTCGCCGATATAGGACGCCTGATCCCAGATCTTGAGGAGGGTCGGCACGTCGCCCCATGGCGCCCAACCGAGCTTGATCGCATCGCTGTTCATCACCGAGGTGTAGCCCGAGCCCAGCATGGCGTCCTTCGCCAGGCCGACGGCCTGCGTGTAGTTGCCATCCTTGGTCTTGCCGCCGAGATACTGCAGCAGCTTCCATGCCCATTCCTTGTCGCGGTTCGCCGACGACAGGAAATAGACATGCGTGACGCCGATCGTCTTGCCGTCGCCCGGCGAGCCCAGCGCCTTGACCTTGCCGGCGATCGGCGACTGCGCCGGATCGTTGCAGATGTTGAGGCCGTAATGATGGTTCGGCCCGCGATAGAGGTTCTTGCCGGCGCCGAACGCCTTGGCGCCGCTGGTGAACTGCACTTTCAGCGATTCGGGATCGGCGATGTCGAGGCCCTTCTCGAAGGTGTTGGCCCACCATTTCAGCGTCTCGCGGGCGACCGAGCCGTCGCCCAGCATGTGGTTGCCCTGCTTGTCGAAGAAGGTGCCGCCGCGATTGAAGGTCATCTGGTACCAGGTGCCCGGCAGCTGCTCGAGGCCGACGCCGGCGATCCACAGCACCGGATAGCGCGACACGCCGTCCTTCTTGGCCTTCACGCAATGCTCGATGAATTCGTCGTAGCTGGCGAACGGTTTGTCGATCTTGAGCTTCTCCAGCATGTCCGAGTAGTAGTTCCAGATCCACACCGCGGAGAAGTACGGCAGGCCCATGGTCTTGCCGCCGACTGTCGCCACCTGCTTGGTGAAGGGCGTGAAGTCCTTGATATAATCGGCGGCGCCCGGCAGGTCGTCGATCGGCTCGGCCAGGCCCTGGTTGACGAAGTTGGGGAAGGAGAAGGGCGAGGATTGCGAGACGTCGATCTTCTCGCCGGCCGCGAACATGGTTGCGAGCTTGGTCGGATGATCGTTGAAGGAGGAGATCGTCGACTCGACCTTGACGCCCCAATCGGTCTCGAACTGCTTGGCGATGCGCGTATAGATGTCGCCGTAGGTCCAGACGACGAAGTTGAGGCGATCGACTTTGCTCTTGGGCGCCACGCTCCACGGGCCGGCTTGCTGGCCGAAAGCGCCGCCCGACAGTCCGGCCATGCCGAGACCCGCGGCCGCGCTGAGGACGCGCCGCCGGCTCAACTCCCATTTGCCCATCAGATCGTCGCTCATGTCGTTCCCCCGTCTGCCCCGGTGATGACCGAGCCTAGCATTAGCCTCTTGTCGAACGTAGCGAGGATCGAGCAAAAAGCAGGCCATGGATTACCTGCCCGGATGCGGGTAGAGGCGATGGCATGAAACTCCTGTCCTTGCGCTCCGGCCGGCTTGGCCTCGACCTCGCTCCACAGGCCGGCGGATCGATCGCCCGTTTCACGGCCGACGCTTCGATCGACCTCCTGCGGCCGGCGACTCCGGAAGCCGTTGCCTCGGGGCGGGGCAATGAATCGTCCCTCTATCCGCTGGTGCCGTTCTCCGGCCGCATCGCCAACGGCCGCTTCGTCTTCGACGGCACCGAGATCGTGCTCAAGCCCAACTGGCCCGGCCAGCGTCATCCCATGCATGGCGACGGCTGGGCCAAGCCGTGGACCGTTGCGCGGAGCGACGACCACTCCGCCGAGATCGTCTACGAGCACGACGCGCGGGAGGGTTGGCCGTTTCGCTACCGCGCCCGCCAGACCTATCGTCTCGAGGGCGACGCGCTGTCGATCGGCATCAGCATCGAGAACCTGGAGAACCGGCCCGTGCCGGCCGGCCTCGGGCTGCATCCGTTCTTCGTGCGCGACGCCGATACCGAACTTTCCTGCCGCACCGGGCATGTCTGGCTGACCAGCGCCGAAGTGCTGCCGACGGAGCGCGTCGCCGTCCCGCTCAAATGGGATTTCTCCAAGTCGCGCAAGGTCGACGAGGTCACGGCCGACAACGCCTTCGACGGCTGGGACGGCCGCGCCACGATCGTGCGGCCCAGGGTCGGGCTCCGTCTGGAAATGGAAGCGACGGCGCCGTTCCGCGACGCCGTCATCTACATACCGCCAGGCCGCCCATACTTCTGCGTCGAACCGGTGAGCCATATCCCGGGCGAAATCGGTTCGACCCGTCTCGACGCCGGCGCCTCGCTGGCCGGCCAGGCCGTCATCCGTCTCTCCAACCTCTAGGGGCTGCCATGTCGCACTTTGCCTCCTACCCCAGCCTTCGCGATCGCGTCGTTTTCATTTCCGGCGGCGGCTCCGGTATCGGCGCCGCGATCGTCGAGCATTTCGCCGAGCAGGGGTCGAAGACCGCCTTCGTCGACATCGACGATGCAGCTTCGACGGCGCTGGTGCAGAAGATCTCGGCCGCCGGCCATCCCGCGCCGCTCTACCGCAAATGCGACGTGCGCGACGTCAAGGCCTATCAGGCGGTGATCGCCGAGGTCGGCGGCAGCCTGGGCGCCATCACCGTGCTGGTGAACAATGCCGCGCGCGACGACCGGCATTCGCTCGAGGAGGTGACGCCGGCCTACTGGGACGAGCGTATCGCGGTGAACCTGCGCCACCAGTTCTTCGCCATCCAGACGATCGCGCCCGGCATGAAGAAGGCGGGCGGCGGCTCGATCGTCAATTTCAGCTCGGTCAGCTA
>DATHNU010001046.1:0-4738 GCA_035485695.1 Reyranella sp.
TCGCTGAACTGATCGCCGCGCTGGATGTTCACGGGTACGATCTTGTAGGGCAGGCCGCATTCCTCGAGCAGGATGGTGACCTTCTTGCCGTTGGGCGTCGGCCAGTAGTGCAGATCGATCATGGAGTCCCTCCTTGGGTTCAGCCGGGGAGCTTATCGCCCTTGACGGCCGCCGTGTAATTACTTAATGAAGGAAAATCATTAATCCTATGCAAGTATGAGGCTGTCATGTCGACGGCGCTGCGCAACCGGTTGATCGGTCTCGGCTTCAGGGCGTGGGTCTGGTCGGTGCGCACGCGCCGGCTGCTGGGCGCGCTTGGCCGGCCGCGGCTGCGCGGCGTCGAGCATTTCACCATACCGGTGAGGGATCTCGCGGTGGCGCGGCGCTTCTATTGCGACGTGCTGGGCGGCGCGCTGTTCATGACCATCGACGATGCCGCCTTGAAGAAGTTCGGCCGGCCGCCGGCGCCCAACGGCGGCGAGGGCTCGCACCACCTTTCGGTCTATCTCGGCGGCACGACGCGGGTCGACCTCTTCCTGCAGCAGGTCGGGCAAACCGCGCCGACGCTCGGCCATCCGCACTACGCCTTCGCGGTGCCGGCGCGCGACCTGCCGAAATGGCAGCGCAGGCTGGCGGCGGAAGGCATGGCGATGGACGGCCCATTGCGACTCGGGCCGCCCGGGCAGGCCTCGATCTATTTCGACGACCCGTTCGGCAATCATCTCGAAATCACCTGCTTGGGCTTCACCGGCGCCGTTGAACAGCGCCCGCCGATGCACGCCAAAATCGTCCGCGCAGCGTGAGCGTGGGAAAAGACGGCGCCACCGCCGGCGAGCTCCTGCTGGCGCTGGTCGATCGCGTGTCGCATCGCGGCGGCGACACGCTCAGCCTGATGAACGAGGCGGGCACGACCCTGCCGCAAATCCTGTTCCTGGCGCGGCTGCGCCAGGCCGGCGGCGGCACGGCATCGGACCTCGCCGGCACGCTCAACATGTCGCTGCCGGCCGTCAGTCAGATGGTCGACCGCCTGTTCCGCCTTGGCCTGCTCAGCCGTGCCGAGGACGCCGAGGATCGCCGGCGCAAGCAGCTCTCCACCACGGCCAAGGCCGACGCTCTTCTCGACCGCCTCACGCGGGCGCGCGGCGCCGAATACAGCCGCGGCGTGGCGCGGCTCTCGCCGGCATTGCGCAAGGAGCTGGCAGCCGTGCTGCAGAAGGCCGTGCGCGAGCTTTCCTAGGCCAAATTGTTCCGCGTGACAGCGCCGCCGAAAGTGCGCAAGAAAACGCGATGAACGAAAAGTACAGCGGGCGCTCGGTCCGTCGCCTGGAGGATTCGCGCTTCCTCCTCGGCCGCGGCCGCTATGTCGCCGACATCGACACTCCGACCTGCCTGCATGGCCACGTGCTGCGCTCGCCGCATTCCCATGCGCTCATCCGGCGGATCGACATTTTAGCGGCCGCATCGCTTGCCGGCGTGCGCGGCGTCTATACCGCGGCCGATCTCGCAGCCGACGGGCTCGGTCCGTTGCCCTGCATGGCGGCGGTGAAGCCGCTGATCGTGCCGCCGCGGCCGGCACTGGCCGACGGCCGCGTGCGCCATGTCGGCGACCCGGTGGCCTTCATCGTTGCCGACAGCGAGGAGATGGCACGCGAAGCCGCCGAGCTTGTCGAGGTCGATTACGAGCCGCTGTCCGCCATCGTTGACGGCACGGCGGCGCTCGCCGCCGGCGCGCCCGCGATCTGGGACGTGGCGCCGGGCAATCTCGCCTTCCACCTCACCAAGGGCGATGCCGAGGCCGTGGCGCAGGCGATGAAACAGGCAGCGCACGTCGTCGAGATCGAGGTGATGAACAACCGCGTCGTCGTGGCGCCCATCGAGCCGCGCGCCGGCATCGCCCGCTATGACGCGGCGACGCAGACGATGGAGCTCGAACTGACGGGGCAGGGGCTGCACGGCATCCGCCGCCAGCTCGCCGAGTTCGTCTTCAAGCTGCCGCTCGAGCGCATCCAGCTCCACGCACCCGATGTCGGCGGCGGCTTCGGCATGAAGAACTTCCTCTATCCCGAATGGGTGCTGCTGCTGTGGGCGGCGCGCAGACTGGGCCGGCCGGTGCGCTGGCTGGCCGAGCGGACGGAGGAGTTCGTCACGGGCGCGCAGGGCCGCGACATCGCGGCCAAGGCCAGGCTCGCGCTCGACGGGACGGGCCGCATCCTGGCGCTCGACGTGGCGATGGTGGCGAATTTGGGCGCCTATCTGTCGGCCAACGGTCCCGGCGCCTCGGCGGTCGCCGCGTCGACGGCGCAGGGCGGCGTCTACGACATTCCGGCGATCGCCGTCGATGTACGCGGGGCCTTCACCAACACGGTGCCGGTCGACGCCTATCGCGGCGCCGGCAAGCCCGAGGCCAACTATATCGTCGAGCGCGCCATCGAGGCCGCGGCGCGTGTGTTGGGCCGCGATCCGGCGGATCTCCGGCGGCAGAACCTGATCGCCTCGTTTCCGCACAGGACCGCGATGGGCATGGCAATCGATTCGGGCGGCTTCGTCGCCAATCTCGACGCCGCCGTGGCGCGCGCCGATCTCGCGGGCTTCGCGGCGCGGCAGGCGGCGTCCCGGGCAAAAGGCAGGCTGCGCGGCATCGGCGTCGGCTGCTTCTTGGAAACCTCGCGCGGTGCGCCCAACGAGGGCGCGGAGGTGCGCTTCGACAGCGACGGCACGGTGATGGTCGCGGTCGGCACCGAGTCCAACGGGCAAGGCCACGAGACTGCCTATGCCCAGATCGCCGCCGACCGTCTGGGCGTGCCGCTGCAGGCGATCCGATACGTGCAGGCCGATACGCGCGCGGTCAAAAGCGGCGCGGGTCACGGCGGCGCGCGCTCCATGCATATGGGCGGCGCGGCGGTGGTCAAGGCGATCGACGCGGCGCTCGCCAAGGCGCGCGGCCTAGCGGCCCATCTTTTGCAAGCCTCCGAGGACGAGCTGGCATTCGCCGACGGAAGTTTCGCGGTGCGCGGCAGTGATCGCGCCATCGCCCTGCCGGCGCTGGCGAGAAGCGCCGACGATCCGGCCAACCTGCCGGACGGCATGACACGAGGTCTCGCGGTACACGTGATGAACATGACCGACGTCTTCACCTTCCCGAGCGGCTGCCACGTCGCCGAGGTCGAGATCGATCCCGAGACCGGCGCGACGACCCTGCTGCGCTACACGGCCGTCGACGATTACGGCCGGCTGATCAATCCGCTGCTGACCGAAGGCCAGGTGCAGGGCGGCGTCACCCAGGGCATCGGCCAGGCGATGGTCGAGCACACGGTCTACGATCCTGAATCCGGCCAGCTTTTGAGCGGCTCGTTGATGGATTACGCGTTGCCTCGCGCCGACGATCTGCCGGGCTTCGACATCGCGCTGATCGAGCGGCCGACTCTGGCCAACTCGCTGGGCGTCAAGGGCTCGGGGCAGGCGGGCTGCATCGCGGCGCCGCAGACGGTGATGGCCGCCATTCTCGATGCGCTGCGTCCGGCCGGCGTCGAGGCGCTCGACATGCCGGCGACGCCCGTTCGCGTGTGGGAAGCTTTGAGGCGCGCAGGCGCGCGCTCTTGAGGGAAGAGAAGGCGCCCGCCAATCAGCGCATCCTGGCCGGCATCCTGTTCATGTGCGGCGCCGGCCTGCTTTTCCCGGTGATGGGCGGCTTCGCCAAGTTCCTGGGCGAAGCCGGCTACAATTCCCTCCAGGTCTCGTGGGCGCGCGCCTTCGGCCATCTCGTGTTCATGATGGCTTTCTTCGTGCCGCGCTTCGGCGTCGGCATGCTGCGCACGCGCCGGCCGATCACCCAGCTTTTCCGTTCGGCGATGCTGTTCACCTCCAACGCCACGAATTTCCTGGCCATCATCTACATTCCTCTCGCTAAGTCGGCCTCGATCAGCCTGATGGCGCCGCTCTTCGTGCTAGTGCTGGCTTGGTTGACCTTGGGCGAGCGCACGACCATCGGTCGGCTGGTGGCGATTTGCGTTGGCTTCATCGGCGTGCTGATCGTGATTCGGCCCGGCACCGAGCTCTTCCACTGGGCTTCCCTGCTCGTCGTGATCAGTGCCGCCGGCTATGCCGTCTACCAGGTGCTGACGCGGCTGATCTCCGCCCTCGACCCGCCCGAGACCTCGGCGATCTACAGCTCGGTGGTCGGTGGCTTCGGGATGTTCGCGGTGCTGCCTTTCGTCTGGACGACGCCCGACAGCCTGCGCGACGTCATTTTTTTCTGCAGCCTGGGGGTGTTTGGTGCTCTCGGCCACTATCTCGTGGCGCGTGCGCTCACCTATGCGCCCGCCAACATCGTGGCGCCGTTCCAGTACATGCAGCTCCTCGGCTCGGTCGCCGTCGGCTACTTCTTCTTCGGCGACTTCCCCGACATCTGGGGCTGGATCGGCGCCGCCATCATCGTCGCCTCAGGGCTCTATATCGGCTGGTCGCAGAGAAAAGCCTGACTGTCGTCCTGAGCGTCAGCGAAGGACCTCATCGCCGCTTGCCACGGGCATGAGATCCCTTCGGCTTCGCTCAGGGCAGGCCTTCGCTGCGCTCAGGATGACACGGTGACCGGCGAGAAATCGACGTACCAGCTCTTCGGATGCACGTAGCCCTTGACCTTGCTCGAAATGGCATTGGGCCACACGTCGTGGACGAACCAGACGAACACCGCGTCGTCGACCATCTTGGTGTTGATCCTGGCCAGCACCTTGTCGAGGTC
>DATHNU010001047.1:0-9735 GCA_035485695.1 Reyranella sp.
GGTTCGTCTGGCGTCCGGCAGCTACCAGAATGACTGGAATTTTGCGAGCCGCACCGGCGCCTTCACCGGCAGCTTCGACGGCAGGGGATATTCCGGCACGATGCAGACTACCGGACCAATCGGCACCACGACCTTCGCCGGCACCATCAACAGCACCACCGGACATCGCTCAGGCAGCATGAGCGGTGGGTTCTTCTCGTCACCGAGCGATCCTGCGGCCTACCAGGCCGGCGCCTTCTCGATCGGGAGCGCGCGTTCCCGCTATCAGGCAACGGGCATCTTCGCCGGTCAGCGCTGACCTTGGCCGGCGATGAAGTCGGCAATGCCCGGGATATCGTCGCGTCGGAACCACGGCAGGCGCTGATCGGTGGTTGGCTGATCGGCGGCGATGGCGACGATGCTGGGATCCTTGGGCGCCATCTGTGGCACGCCCGCGCCGCCTGCGCCTGACCGCACCTCGATCTTGGGATGCCGCTCGCGCTTATAGCCCTCGATCAGAACCAGGTCGGCCGGCGCCAGGCGCGCCAAGACCTCGGCCAGCGTCGGTTCCTCCTGCTCGCGCATGATCGCGTAACGATGCCCACCGACCAGCGCCACCTCGGTGGCGCCGGCGGCGCGGTGGCGGAAGGAATCGGTGCCGGGCTGGTCAATGTCGGCGTCGTGGTGGGCATGCTTGACGGTTGCGATCCGCCAGCCGCGTCGCACGAACTCGGCGACCAGCCGCTCGACCAGGGTCGTCTTGCCGGAGTTCTTCCAGCCGACGACACCGAAGACGCGGTCGTTCACGCCGCGATCCGGCGGGCGTTGGCGTAGACCGTGAGGCGGCCGTCGCGCACGAAGGCCGCCAGGGCGATCCCGGCCTGTTCGGCGGTCTCGATGGCGAGCGATGTCGGGGCCGACACGGCCGCGATCGCCGCGGCGCCCAAGGCTGCCGCCTTGTGCACCATCTCGTAGGAGCAGCGGCTGGTGACCACCACGAAGCCGCCCGGCGTGGCGGTCCCCGAACGGGCGAGCGCGCCGCCCAGCTTGTCGAGCGCGTTGTGCCGGCCGACATCCTCGCGCACGGCAACCAGCGTCCCGTCCGCTGCGGCCCAGCCTGCGGCGTGGGTGGCGCCGTTCAGCCGATTGATGCGCTGTTGGGAGGGAAGCGCCGCCATGGCCTGCCAGATCGCCTGGCGCGACACGGCTTCCGTAGCCTGTGACGCAGCGACCGGCCGCATCGCCTCCTCCAGGCTGTCGACTCCGCACAGGCCGCAGCCGGTGCGGCCGGCAAGGGTGCGCCGCCGCTGCTGCAGCCCGGCCATGCGCTTGGCCGCGATGTTGAGGCGCACCTCGATGCCGCGCCCGACCGGCTCGACTTCGATGTCGTAGATTTCCGACGGCCTTTCCACGATGCGCTCGGTGAGCGAGAAGCCGCGGGCGAAGTCCTCGAGATCGCACGGCGTGGCCATCATCACGGCGTGACTGACGCCGTTATAGACCAGCGCCACCGCCACTTCCTGCGCGACGATTTCATCCAGCACCTCTTCGCCCACGGCTGTCAGTCGCCGTGCCGGGCGGTGAATGGAGCCTTCATCGGTCATCGTGCTGTCTCGCCGACGCACAGACGACAGAACTGGCGGCCCAGGAGCAAGCCGCCAGTGAAAGGGACTCTCAGAGGGAGATCGGCGGGGGACGGCATGATGAGGCCAAATTGGCCCGGCCGGCCGTCCCCCGCAAGCGCTTCGGCGACGCCGGAAGGCCTAGCGAACGTACTGCAGTTCGACCACGCCGATGCCTCCCGCGGCGTTCAGACCGATGCTGCCCTCGACGCTGACCGGCTGCAAGGTGATCTGCTTGCTGCTGCCGCCGACGAGCACATTGGCGCCCGCGCCCACCCCGACGGTGCCGGACAACGTGGCGCCGGCGTAGGAACCCGCGACAGCACCCGGCGCGATATTGCCCGGCGCGAACACCAGCCACACCATCTGGGCTTCCTTGGTGAAGCCGACGTCGACGCCGAATTTCTTGATCGAGCCCGTATACTTCTCGGCAATGCCGTCGGTGCGGGTGAACAGGCAGCTCAGATCCTTCGACGAACCGAAGACGAAGCCGATGCCACCCGCGACATTGCAGGTCAGGGAGCCGACGTTGACGCCGCCTTTATTGGCCGCCGGCGGCGTGCCGGGTGTTGGCGGGGTTTGGGAGTATGCGTAAGTGGCAATACCCACGAGCAGCGTTGCGGCACTCGCCGCAGCCAATACCGATCGCAGCATGAACATTCTCCCTTGTGTGTCGGAAACCGAGCGTAGTCGCTATTAACGCAACCGGACGCTCAAGGCTGCACGCTACCCGATTCCGCGACTGCGTCCAAGCCGCGCAGTTTCGCTCAAGCACCGGGCCGACCCTGTGGGTCTTTTTGCAGTCACCGGTAAGGTGCCCGTAAGGCACCGAAGCCACAGTAGGGGCGCACCGGGAGCACCTCTAACCCTGGTTCGACCGCCCCTCCTCCCTGAAGCATCCTGAGGCGGTCGTGACGGCGCGGGATTTCGATCTCGCGCCGTTTGCGTTTGAGCCTCTTGATCGGCAGGAAGATAGCGAGGCTACTCGGTGACCTGACCGCGGGCGCGCAGCACGTAGCCCATGGCCCGGAATTCGGAGTCCTTGCGGATGGCGTCGGCGGCGCGCGGATCTCCGTCGCGATTCGACACTTCGACCAGCTTCTGGGTTTCCGGCGCGCAGGCGAGCGCAATCGCACGGGCGATGGTGGCGGGATCGGAATTGCTGATATCATCTGCGCTGGCGTTCCTGGCCAGACAGGCATCGCGCGCCGCGTACGACTTGTCGATCCTTGTCATCAGCCTGCCGTCGATGGGGCTGCTGTAGGTGCCTTCTGCACACGCACTGAGCAGCAGGACAAGAAGGATGGGAGCGATTCGCATAAAAGCCTCGGCCTAACTGACAGAAAGAGCGGCGCAGACAAATCCCCAGCGGATCATAGATACAACTCCCTTTTGCATTCGTCAGCCCGCGAGTTACACCGAAGTTGCTGCGCCGGCACGCCGCGAACCGAGTCGCGGCCGGCACAGGTCAAAATAGCGCCAGACTTGACGTCTAGGAACATGTGTTGAATTAGCTCTTGAATGACAGTTCAGGCGAGAATTCGCGTCCCTACCCAGTTTCAACCGAGGCTCTGCATGCGACCTGCTCTTGTCCTTCTAGTCCTGCTGCTCGCGGCGTGCGGCACCACCACCGGCGACGGCAGGCGTACGGCAAATATCGACAAGTCCTACAAGGTGCGCGATGCCTGCCTGGCCAGGAACGCCAGCGCAGACGACATCAGCAACTCCGATCCGGCCACCCTCGCCCAGGCCGTGGCGCTGGCCTGCTTGCCTGAAACCGAACAGCTTGTTGCGGCAGCCAATCGCGACGGCGATGCCAAGGTCGCCGCGGCGATCCGCAAGGATTCCGAGTTCAGGGCCATGGGATATATCTTGAAGGCGCGCGGTCAGCTCATCTTCTAGCCTGAGCACCGGAAGGGTCCGGAGACTCTCGGATGGCAGGTGGCGGGGCGAGTGGGAAGCACAAAGTCCGCGCTACGACGGCTGGATCTTCGCCACCCAGGACGGCGGCAAGACCTGGCAGCCAATGCCGCTGCCCGGCGAGGTCCAGCATATCTTCCCGGTCGCCTGCAGCTGACGTCCAGGCGGCGTCGAGCCGCTCACCGCCGTTGTCAGGCGGGCGGCGCACACCATTCGAGTTGGATGAAGGGCAGCTCCTGTCCGATCTCGACAAACCCCAGCGCCGCGCACATGCGCCGCGACGGCATGTTGTGCTGCAGCACCTTGACCCTGACCTTGCGGCCGAGGCCCGCCTGCTCGGCCAGCACGGCGGCGATGATGGCGCGACCGAGCCTGCCGTTGCGCTGCTCCGGCAGCAGCACGAAATCGACCAGGCAGGCCGGCTCCTGCGCGTCGCCCGGATCGACGATGAGGCGGCCGATCGGCGCGCCGTCGCGCTCGATGATGTCGAAGGCCGCCGCCGGGAAATTGGCGCGATAGGTCGCCGTCTGACCGGCAAACTGGAAGCGCAGCAGGTTCTCCTTCGTCGCATCGTCGAACGGTGCGCGATCGAGATCCTCGAGCGCCCAGCTGCAGAACAGGCGGAACAGCAGCGCCTCGTCGTCCGGCCGTTCCGGCCGCAAGGTCACCGGGCCCTTCCCGGTCTGCAGTCGTCGCCCCGTGTCGCTCACCGGCGCCGCTCCTTTCGTCTCCGTGAAGGTGGAAGTATAAGAAGCCGAACCACCGCGGGGAGCCGATGATGAGCGCGCCGTTGACGCACCAGGATTTCCAGCCCCATCTCGGCCGCGAGTTCCACTTCGACGGCCAACCGCAGGTGCTGCGGCTGGCGCAGATCGACGTCAAGGATCACCCGCCGCTCCCCGGCCTCGACTACAACGCCTTCGTGCTGATCTTCACCGGCCCGCGCGGCGACGTTCTGCCGGAAGGCTTCTATGCCGTCGAAGCCGAGGGCGGCGCGCACTTCGATTTCTATATCCTGCCGATCCATACCCCGGCGTCCGACCGCCAGGACTACCAGGCGGTCTTCAACTGACGCCTCCTCAGCCGCGCGACGGGAAGACCCCCAAGAGCGAGATGCAGAAATTGAGCGCCTGCACCGGCATGCGGTTCTCGTGCGGCTGGGCGGCGGGCCCCGGGCTGACGGCGGAATAATGCAGCGCGGCCGCCGGTTTGGCGTCGACGACATAGGCGTTCACCGCCATGGTCGTGCCTTGGTCGTCGCCGATGGTCTGGCCGAGTCCGACGGTGTTGCCGGGAGTCTGGGTATCTTTTGTGACGTCGGTGCTGGACGCCGCCATGACCGTGTGGTCGTGCGCCGCAAGCTGCATCGACGTCAATGCAAGCTTTTCTTCGCCGTCGGCCTGGCCCCGGACCCAATCGACCTGCACGCGATCCTTGCCGGCGCCCACCGCCACGCGGCTCTGCAGGTTCGGCAGCGCGAAAGTGGTGATGCCGTTGCCGCCATAGGTCGTGCCGAGCAGCGAGAACAGGGCCTGGTTCTGGCTGATCGACATAACCTGGCCGGTGCATTTCGCCCATTGGAGCGGCGCGAAGTCGAAGCCGAAAATCTCGATCTGGCCCATGAAAGGCTCGGACATGATTTGCTCCTCAGCCCCGTGGCGGGACGATACCAATGGTGCAGATGCAGTAATTGAGCACGAGAAACGGCTGGAGATTATCGTGCGGCTCGCCATTGCCGATCGGGGAGATCGTCGCGTTGAGCTTCGTATCCAACGGGTTGGGATTGTAGAGTTTGCCCACGGTCGCTTTCGTTTGGACGGGGACCTCCGGCTTCGCCAACACGTTGCCGGCCGGGCCCTTCTTGTCAGCGGCGGTCACTGTCGCCATCAAGTCATGGCCGTGCGAGGGACCTTGCGGACGGCTGAGGGCGATGCTCGACGCCCCGCCGATCCCGCCCAGGACATAGTTCGATCCGCCGGTGAGCTGGCCCTGCCCGACCGCGACGTTGCCCTGCATGTTCGGCAGCCCGAAGTTCGTCGTGCCGTTGCCGCCAAACCTGGTGCCGAGCAGCGCGAACAACGCGGTGCTCTGGTTGATGTTGATGATCTGCCCCTTGCACTGCTGCCAGTTGACCGGCGCGAACTCGAAACCGAAGACCGAAATCTGGCCAAGAAATGGTTCTGCCATGACGGGCTCCCCCCGGAGAATGACGCGTTTGGATGGATGTGGGCGATCGGCTGGCTAGCTAGGCCGTGATGGGTACACGCCGGCCCAGGCGATGATGTAATTGAGGACCAGGTACTGCTGGCGATTTTCGTGCGGCTGGCCGCCAACGAACGGCGTGATCGTCCCCGGCCGCAGCGCGACCGTCCCCGCCTTGTCGGCATAGAAGCCCTTGAGCTTGCCGTTGACGTCGGTGCCCACCGCCAAGGTCCCGCTGGCAGCCTTGGGCGATATGCCGGTGGCGGCAGTCGCCGAGAAGTTGAGGGTGTGGGTGTGCGGCGGCGTGTTGCCTGAGAGCAGGGTGACGGACTCGGTGCCCGCCACCTGCCCCTGGACATAATTCGACAAGCCTTGCCCTTGCCCGATTCCCAGGGGCACCCGGCCATTCAGGTTCGGCAAGGCGAAGTCGGTGACGCCACCGCCGCCGTATGTGGTGCCGATAATTGTATACAGCAGCTGGTAGTCGGAGATCTGCAGCGTCCTCCCATCGCACGGGAACCAGCCTAGCGGCGCGAAATCGAAGCCGACGGAAATGATCTGGCCCACGAACGGAGTTGCCATGGCTGTCTCCCGCTAGATTTGAGTTGCTTTCCGCCACTGTCCCACAACTGATGCGGTTACAGCTACTGCGTGCGGTGTCCGATCCCCCAAAGATGGCGACAACTAAAGTCCAGCGCGAAGACGCCGCGAGGATTGTGGCAAGTTGTAGGCGAGTCCGGTCCTGCAAGCAAGAGAAGATCGACAAAACTCGACGTTGTCATGAATCATCAATCAACAAGCATTTGTGTGAACCCGCGCATACAAATTCCTTGACCAACCCTGAGTGCAAATAGACAGTGCTCGCGGTGCGCCGTCCGATCAAGAATCGAGCGTTGCTGCACCATACGCCGGGGGCTGGGGCCGTCGGGCATTGCTTTGAGCACTATGCGCGCTGCAACTGTCACGAGAGTGGGGCGACGTACAGATGCCAGATGGATCCGGCGGCGGGAACCGCCTGAAGAGCAGGGCGACCGCCAAATCGCGCCGACGGCCGTCGCTTGGGCTGATGGCCCTGGAGCCACGGGTGATGTACGACGGCGCCGGTGCCGCGACCGCCGCAGCGGCGACACAACCTCACGCCGACGCCAGTGCGAGCGGCTCGGCTACGAGCGCCGCCAGCGGCTCGGCTGCCAGCAGCCCGTCTGCCAGCGGTTCGAGCGCCGCGGCCGCGTCGCCAGCGCCCTCATCGGCGGCTCCCGCTGCCGATCCTGCCGCCGACCATCCGGCCACGCCGCCCGCAGCGGCGGCCGCCCCGGCGGCGGCGCCCGCCCCGTCGACAGCACCGGCCGATAGCGGCAATGCGAGTGGTCCGGCCGACAGCAGCCCGGCCGGCGGCACCTCGGCCGCGCCGGCCGAGACGCCGTCGAATGTCGGCCATCAGATCGTGTTCATCGACGGCAATGTGCCCGACGTGCAGACTCTCGTCCAAGGCGTGCAGGCCGGCATCGAGGTCGTGGTCCTCGACCCCAACACCAACGGCGTGCAGCAGATCGCCGACTACCTGACCAGCCACAACGAGCAAAATCTCGACGCCATCCAGATCGTGTCGCACGGCGAGGATGCGACGGTGCGGCTCGGCAACACCATCCTGGGCCTGGCCGACATCAGCATGTTCAGCACGCAGCTCGCCACCATCGGCCAGGCGCTGAAGCCCGGCGGCGACATCCTGTTCTACGGCTGCAACGTCGGCGAGGGCTTCTCCGGCGCGCTGTTCGAGGTGCAGATGTCGATCGCCACCGGCGGCGCCCATGTCGCGGCCTCGAGCGGCCTGGTCGGCGCGGCGGCGCTGGGCGGCAGCTGGACGCTCGACGTCGCCGACGGGGTGATCAATGTCGGCAACCCGTTCACGGCCGCGACGCTCGGCCAGTACGGCGACATCCTGACCAACCAGATCTGGTTCACGGGCGATAACTCCGGCAGCGGCAGTGCAGGCAGCGAACTCGTGACGGCCAATGTCAGCGGGGCGACCGCGACGAGCCCGAACTCCACCCCTCCGGGATTCACCACTCCCCCCAATCCCCCGTTCACGGACAGCAACCCTTGGGCGAACACGGCCATCGCCCTCGATGCAGCCGACGGCCTGTACTTCATCACCAACAACCCGGTCGCGGCCGGCAACGCCCAGATCTACGAGGGCCATATCAGCGGCAGCGGCGGCCTGACGCAGATCTACTCCACGCCCAACACCAACGGTGTCGATTTCCTGGGCGAGATGGTCTACAACGCGCCGAACCACAAGCTCTACTTCGTGGTGGCCGACAATACCGCCCCCGATGGCCTTTCGCCCGCGCAGGCGGGCGGCACGGTCGACACCGGCATCTTCACGCTGAACATCGCCGCCGACGGCACCGCGAGCAGCCTCCACCAGCTGGTCAGCTGGGGCGGCGCCAGCGGCATTCAAAATCCCTATGGCATAGCGATCGACAATACGAACAACCTGCTTTTCATCACCGACTTCGGCGATTCGCACAACGTCCCGCAAGCCTTCAACCCGCGCCTCGAGGTGGCCAATCTCACCAACGGCGCCATTCTCAATTCCAGTTTGCAGTTTCTTGACGCCTCGCAAAACAACCCAAACTACTTTTATTACATCTGGGGGGTCGAGGTCGATCCCGCCAGCCACAAGCTCTACTGGACGACAGCGGACCCCAACAACAACGCGACGAGCATCGCGCACAACCAGATCTTCAGCGCCACCTACTCGACCGGCGCGACACCGACACTCAGCAATATCACCGCCCTGTACACGGCCACCACCGATGGCCCCAATCCTACGAACCTGTCCATCGACGTCGCCAATGGCGTTTACTACGTGGGGCTCGGATCGAGCGCGATCACCACCGGCACCATCGTCGAGGGCAGCCTCAGCACCGCGAACGGCACCCAGACGACGATCTACACGCTGCCCACGGACACGCAGCCGCACGCTATCCTGTACGAGGCGGCGCCGGTGCTGAGCGTGACCGGCGCCTCGCCGACCGCCCTGCCGGGCGGCTCGGCGGTGGATCTCACCAGCAGCGTCACGGTCACCGACACGCTGCAGAACATCGCCAGCGCGACGGTCACGATCAGCAGCGGCCTCCTGAGCGGCGACACGCTGAGCTTCCACAACGGCGCATCGAGCTGGACCTTCGCCGACGGCAATACCATCAACGCGACCTACACTTCCGGCACCGGCGTGCTGACGCTGTCCGGCGCCGCCAGTGCCGCGGACTACCAGCAGGCGCTCGACTCGGTTTCCTTCGCCACCAGCGCCACGACCGGCGCCAGCCGCAGCTTCAGCTGGAGCACGACCGACGGCCACCTCGCCAGCGCCGTTGCGAGCAGCAGCGCCAGCGTGCACCTGGCCCCGATCATCTCGACGAGCGGCACGGTGACCTTCAACGGTGGCGGCTCGCCGACCGTGCTCGACAGCACCCTGACCGTGAGCTCGCCCACGACCCCGACGCTGGCCAGCGCCACGATCTCGATCGACAGCGGGCACTTCCTGACCGGGGATTCGCTCAACTTCGTCAACACCAGTTCGGTCACCGAGGGCAATATCGCGGTGCAGAGCTACGACGCCGTGCACGGTGTGCTGACGCTGGTCTCGAGCGGCGCCACCGCGACGCTGGCGCAATGGCAGGCGGCGCTGCGCAGCATCACCTACAGCTTCACCGCGAACGGCGATCCGACCGGCGGCGGCGGCGACACCACCCGCACCATCACCTGGACGGTGAACGACGGCACGGCGAGCTCGGCGGCCGACACCAGCGTGCTCACCGCCGTGCACACGGCGCCGACCGTGGACGCGAGCGGTACTGTCACCTTCACCGGCGGCGGCAGTCCGGTCACGCTCGACAGCACCCTGGCGCTGACCGTACCCGACAGCAACGGCAACCTGGCCGGCGCGACGGTCACCATCGGCGGCTTCCAGACCGTCGACAGGCTATCGATCAACGGCCAGACCAGC
>DATHNU010001048.1:0-3532 GCA_035485695.1 Reyranella sp.
CCGTCGGCTACGGTCTCGCGGGCCTGACGGGATCGCTCTACGGCGTGATCGCCGGCCTGTTTCTGGCGGGCCTGGGCGGCAGCACGCAGCATCCCATCGGTTCCAGCCTGGTCTCCGCGGCCTTCCCCGGCCTGCGCTCGCGCACCGCGCTCGGCACCTACAATTTCACCGGCGACGTCGGCAAGGTACTGCTGCCGGCGCTGTTCGCGATGATCGCCGCGTCGCTCGGCTGGCGGCAGGCCCTGATCGTGGTCGCGGCGCTCGCCGTGCTGGGCGCCGGTGTCATCCTCGCCACGCTGAAGCCAGTGCCGATGCATGACAAGGGTGATGCCTCGAAGGCGATGGCCGGACAGGACCGGCCGTGGGCCTACTGGTTGCTCTTCTCGATCCATATCGCCGACGATCTGGTGCGCACCGGCTTCATGATCTTTCTGCCCTTCCTGCTGCGCGACAAGGGTGCCGACCTGCCGACCATCGGCCTCGGCCTGTCGCTGGTGTTCGCGGGCGGCGCCGCGGGCAAGCTGGTGATGGGCTGGGTCGGCGACAGGTTGGGCGTGGTGCCGTCGGTCATACTCACCGAAGTGGCGACGACGATCCTGATTCTCTGCCTGTTGCCGCTGTCGCTGCCTCTTGCTTTGGCGCTGCTGCCGGCCGTCGGCCTGATGCTGAACGGAACGTCGTCCGTGCTTTACGGCACGATCCCCGAATTCGTGAGCCCCGAACGCCGCACCCACGCCTTCGCCGTTTTCTATACCGGCGGCTCGATTGCGGGCGCCACCGGCCCGTTCCTCGCCGGCCTGCTGGGCGACGCCGTCGGATTGCCGATCGCGCTCGCCGCGGTTTCCTGCATCGCGCTCACCACCGTGCCGATGGTGTGGACGCTGCGGCCTGCCTTCCGTTCCGGCTAGGCGCCGTTCCAGACGGGCCCCATGGGCCGGAGCCTGATGCCCTTGCGCAGGTGCTTGTAGGGCATTTCGACCGGATCGGTGATGTGCGCGCCCGGTGACTGCACCACCAATATCGTCTCGGCGATGGGCTGGAAGTCGGCGCGAAAATGCACCGTCGATTTCAGGCCGAGGATCGGCACCTTCGACGGCTCGACGCCGACATGACGGAACATCTCCTGATCGGCCGCCTGGATGCGCTTGCTGGCGAGAACCACCGATACGCCGCTCGCCTCGTCCGTCAGCAGCGCCATCGGCCCGATCTGGAATCTGGCGCCGCCATAGAACGGGCCGGTGCCGGTGAACTTGCCCTCGCCTAGCTTGACCACGCGCCAATCCGCCACGACCGGCTCCTCGCCGGCATAGCCCACGACGGCGCCGATGCCGCGATGCATGACGTTGCCTTCGCCGGTCGTGACAGCTGCCTTGGCAGCCTCCTCGTCGACGATCATGCCGATCACGGCGCCCTTCGCCTTGTGGCGCATCAGCGCCGCCAGCAGGCCGATCGTGTCGGACGTGCCGCCGGCGCCGGGATTGTCCTGCACGTCGGCGAGAACGATCGGCCGGGTGGCCTTCTTCGACAGCTCGATGGCACGCAGTGCCGCCGCGTCGGGATCCAGCAGTTCGCCGGCGAAGGCTTTTTCCTGCACCTTCACCGCCTGGGCGAGCTTGTCGGCCGCCGCTTCGACCGCCTCCCTGTCGTGGCCGTACACCACCAGCGCCGGCCCGCACTGGGCGATGTCGGCCGGTGGAAAGCCCGGCGTGTGGGTGACGCTCACGATGCCCTGGTTGTGACTCTTCTCGCCGGCCTCGAGTTCGCCCACCAGGTCGAAGATGGCCTTGGCTGGCTCGATGAAGGTGCACTGCCAGACCAGCGGGATCAGGAAATCGAGCTGGCGGTAGGCGCGATAGACCGGTCGCTTGTCCTTCAGGAGCCGGTCGAGAAGCTCGGCCGCGCGCTTGCCGGTCGCGGCCATGTCGATGTGCGGATAGGTGCGATAGCCGACCAAGGCTGTGGCAAGCTTCGCCATCTCGGGCGTGAGATTGGCGTGATAGTCGAGGCTCGCCACGATCGGCAGTGCGTTGCCGACGACACCCCGAATGCGCCGCAGCAGCTCGCCTTCGCCGTCCTCGGTATTTTCGGCCACCATGGCGCCGTGCAGGTCGAGGTAGACGGCATCGAACGGCCCGAGCTTCTTCAAATCCTCGTCGAACAGCGCCCACATCTTTTCGTAGGCGTCTTCGGTGACATAGGAAGCGGGTGCAGCCGCCGCCCATGCGAGCGGCACGACCTCGTGGCCGAGCTCCGCCAGCCGCTTCACGGCGCCCGAGATCGGAATGTTGAAGCCCTCGACGCCCGCGATCATCTCCGGCCCGCGCAGCAGGGGCGGCCAGGCGTCCGCGCGCACGAATTCCTCCCAGGTCGCCTGCTGCGGCGCGAACGTATTGGTCTCGTGCTGAAAGCCGCCGACAGCGATGCGCGCCATTAAATCCCCCTTCTCTCTGTCATCCTGAGCGAAGCGAAGGATCTCATGGCATATCAACGAGCACGCCGGCTGCTATCGCCATGAGGTCCTTCGCTTCGCTCAGAACGACAGAATTACTTCTTCTTCGTGCCGTCCTCGATCGCCCGCAAGAGCACCGGCCAATATTCCTTGTCGTGGCCAAGCTCGGCAGCGCGCTCCATCAGCTCGCGGGCGACGTCGGCGCCCAGAGCCGGCACGCCGCGCTCCTCCGCCATCTCGATAGCGTAGGAGAGATCTTTCAGCGCGTATGTCGTCGAGAAGGCGCGCTCGGGAAAGATGCCCGGCAGCATGGCCTTCATACCGTGATTGCGCAGCGCGAAGGAATCAGCCGAGCCCTTGGTCAAGGTCTCGAACAGCACCTTGGCGTCGACGCCGTGGGCGCGCGCGATCGTGAGCGCCTCAGCCAGCGCCACGCCGGTCTGGAACAGGATCATGTTGTTCAGGATCTTGACCGCCTGGCCGCTGCCGGCCGCGCCGCAATAGGTCACTTCGCTCGCCATGTGACGCAGCAGCGATTCGATACGGTTGAAGCAGTCGATCGTGCCGCCGACCATGATGGAGAGCGTGCCGTCGATCGCCGCCTGACGCGTGCGCGCCACCGGCGCGTCGGCGAAAGCCGACGCCTTGCCCTCGAACTCGGCATAGAGCCGGCGGGCCAGGCCGATCGGCGCGGTACTGAGGTCGATCACCGTCCAGCCCAGCGCGACTTTGGAGACGAGGCCGCCCTCGCCCAGGCAGACCTGTTCGACTTCCTTGCCGCCCGGCAGCGAAAGGAAAATCGTCCGGCAGCTTTCGGCGATCTCGTCGAGCGAAGCGGTCTTCACGCCGGCGGCGGCCAGCCGTTTCAGCGGCGCGTCGTCCCGGTCGGCCGCCAGGACCTGCAGGCCGCTCTTGCGCGCCAGGTTGCGGCACATCGGCTCGCCCATGGTGCCGACACCGATAAATCCGATCTTGTCCGCCATGTCAGTCCACGATGAAGAGTTTGGCGCCGCCTTCGGTGCGCGAGCGATGGGCCAGCGCCCCGTCGGCCACTTGGTAACTCTGGCCCTGCTTCAGCACCAC